>JAKAGJ010000583.1 GCA_021815655.1 Deltaproteobacteria bacterium
AGGCCGTGGCCACGGCATAGGCCTTGATCTTGCACCAGTGGGCGTCGATGCCCAGGCTCTTGGCCACGTCCTCGTTGTCCTTGATGGCCCTGAGCTGAAAGCCCAGGCGCGAGTGGCGAAAGGCGTTAAGGTAGAACAGCCCCAGCAGGAACAGCCCCAGCAGGATGTAATAGTAGTGGTAATCCTGCTTGAATTGCAGATACAGGAAGTCGGGCAGGTGCTTGCGGATGGGTATCTCCAGGCCGCGCGCGGCGCCCACGAAGTCCCACACCTCGAAGACGTCCTTCAGGATCAGGCTGGTGGCGATGGTGGCGATGGCGAAGTAGTGCCCTTTCAGGCGAAACAGAGGGTAGCCGATGATGAAGGACCAGCACACGGCCAGCGCCATGCCCACGGGCATGGAAACCCAGAAGGGCACGTCCCAGCGCACCATCATCACCGCCGTGGTGTAGGCGCCGATGCCGTTGTACTGGGCCTTGCCCAAATCCACCTGGCCGGCGTAGCCGCCGATGGTGTTCCAGCCCATGCCGTAAAGACTGAACATCAGGAACTGAATCATGGTGGACATGGCGAAGCTGGAGTGCGGCAGGGCCGGGAAGACCAGCAAAAAGGCCAGGACCCCGCCGGCCAGCCAGAGGTCCAGGCGGGGGAAGTCCTTGAAGTCGAATGCGTTCTTTACTGCTTCCATCCAAAGAGTCCCTGCGGCCTGAATACCATTATCAAGAAGTAGATGATGTAGACGAAGGTGTACTTGAAGCTGTGCAGCCCCACCCCGCCCCAGCCCCCAAAGGCCATCAGGGCGTCCCACACGGGCGGGATGTAGACGATCAGGCCGATTAACAGGCCGGCCAGAAAGGCCCCCCGGATGCTGCCAAAGCCGCCCAGGGCCACGGTGGCGAAGGCGATCATGGTGAACAAAAGGCCCACGTTGGGGTCCACGGGCCAGAAGTTTACCAACAGCCCGCCGGCGATGGCCACGCTGGCCCCGCCGATGGCCCAGGCCAGGCCGTTCATGCGCTCGGTGGAGATGCCCACGTAGCGGGCGCCCTCCTTGTCCAGGCTGGTGGCGGTGAGCGCCAGGCCGGTCTTGGTGCGCCGGATCAGCCACCACACCGCCACGAAGGAGACGATGGACAAAACCGCCGCCGCCAGTTTGGTGGCCTCCACCACCACCGCCGGCCCCACCAGCCAGCTTTGCCCCACCAGCCAGCCCTTCTGCACCGACCGGGGCTCGGAGCCCATGAACATCAGCGCCAGGTTGCGCAGCACCAGCATCAGGCCGAAGGTGCCCAAAAGCTGGGCCACCATGGGTCCGCGCAACAAAAAGCGCACCAACCCGAAGTAGCAGGCCAGGCCCAGGCCGGCGCCCACCAGACCGGCCAGAGGCAGGGTCAAAAGAGGGTCCACGCCTATCAAGGGCGCCGTGACCAGGGTGGTGTACATGCCGATCATCAGGAACTCGCCGTGGGCGAAGTTGACGACGTCCATCACCCCGAAGATCACGGTCAGCCCCAGGGCCACCAGGGCGAAGACCAGCCCCATCAAGAGGCCCGAAACCAGCGAGCGCAGAAGCTCGGGGAGCAGAATTTCCATGGTTCATCCACGCGCCGCCGGAAACCCCGGGCGGGGAGAGCCCCGCCCGGAGCGCCCGGGTTTATCTCAGAAGCCCTTGAAGGGGTAGATCAGGTTGGAGGTGGCCAGCTCGAAGGGATAGACGATCTCCAGGTTGATCTTGCCGTCCTTCTTCTGGTACTGGCCGATCATGCCGGTGCCCAGGGTGTTCTGGCCGATATCGTCGCCGGTGGTGGCGAACTTGATGCCGAACCAGGGCACCACCAGTTGCTCGCCGGGGATGGTGATGGAGTTGGCCGCGGCCTGGATGGCCTTGGGGTCGGTGGAGCCGGCCTTCTCCAGGATATACACCCACGTCTGCAAGCCGGTGAAGGAACGTGCGCTGGGGCCGGAGAGGTCGATGCCGTGCTTTTTCTTGTACAGATCATTGACCTGACCGGCCACCTTCTTCACCTTGGCCACCTGGGGCGTGAAAACGGTGCGGGTGAGGATGCCCTCGGTGAGATCGCCCAGGGTGGCGGCAAACTCCGGTGCCTCGAAGCCGGCGTCCTGGCCCCACAGGAGCTTGGGCGCCGCCTTCATGGATTGCAGGGTCTTTATCATCAGGATGGCGTCGGAGGTGTAGGAGGCAAATAGCATGGCCCCGGGGTTGACGGCCTTGAGGCTCTGCACCTCGGCCGACAGATCGGGGCTCTTGGCGGCGTAGAGCAGGTTGGCGGCCAGGTTGAATTTGTACTCGCCGGCGTACTGTTTGATGGTGTCGGAGACGTTGGTGCCCCACTCGGTCTTCTCGCAGGCCGCGGCCAGGGTCTTGATGTCGGCCATGGGCACCGGGGCCACGCCCTTGGCCTTGCCCTCGGTCAGGCCCTTCATGAAGTCAAAGAGATCCTTGGTGAACTGGGTGTCATGGGGCGTGGTGCGCCAAAACCACTTGAAGCCGCTCTTGGTCAGGGACGGGCTGGTGGAGGAGTCGTTTATCATGGGTACGCCGAAGCGCTCGCAGACCGCGGCCACGGTCTTGGTCACCGAGCTGTGGTAGCAGCCCAGGATGCCCACCACATGATCGTCCTCGATCAGTTTTTTGGCCAGGTCGGCGCCCAGCTGGGGGTTGCCCTGGTGGTCCTTGAAGATCACCTTGATCTTGGCGC
>JAKAGJ010000584.1 GCA_021815655.1 Deltaproteobacteria bacterium
AAGCCCGGCCGGGTGCACCCGGCACGGCAGATGAGGCGCGGCAGCCTTTACACGGGAGCCCAGCAGGCCGGTTATCTCGCGGCGCCAACCGACCCGGCTAAGCCCGGCCGGGGGCACCCGGCCGGCAGATGAGGCGCGCCGAACGCGCGGCCAACTCGTAGGGGCGGTAGCGGCCCTGGAAGCGCGCCGCCAGGGGCAGGCCGCGCAGGGTCGCCAGGTCCTGATCGCTGGGCCAGGTCACGGTCTGGCGCACCACCACCAGGCCGGCCTGGGCCACGGCCTGAAGGTAGTCGGGCAGGCGCAGGCGGTTCTGGTAGTGCAGCCCACTGTTGAGCAGGCGCCAGGCCCCGGGGCTGAAGCGCAGGTAGTTGTAGGGGCTGATGGCGCGGTCAAAGTAGGAGTAATGGTCCTGCATGTCCACCTCCAGGGCCAGCACGCCCCGGGGGTTCAGGAGCCGGCGGCACTCGCGCAGGATGGCCACCAGGTCCTCCTGGGGGATGTGCTCCAGCACCTGGGTGGAGGAGATGAGGTCAAAGGAGCCGGCGGCCAGGCCGGTGTCGCGGGCGTCGCGGGGCGCCAGGTAGCTGATGCCCAGGCGGCGCTCCAGGTCGGCGCGGCCGGCCAGGGGCCGGCGGGGCAGGGGGCGCAGGCCCAGGGAACCTTGCGGGTCCATAAGACGGGCCAGTTCCCGCAGCTTGGCCAGGGCGTCGTTGAGCATCTCCAGGTCCAGAAGGGGGCGCAGGTCCACCAGAACCTGGCGCTCAACCCCCAGCATGTACAGGCTCAAGGGCACCGCCAGCTCCCAGCCGGCGCCGAACTCGTAGGCCGTGGTTGGCGCGCCGCCCAGCTGGCCGTGGCTGCGGGCGTACTGAAAATTGGCCAGGGCGATGGCGAAGCGCTCCAGGATTTGACGGCGGCTGCGGGGCAGGCCCTTGGTCACACGGCGCTGGAAATGATAGTTGAGCTTCTCTCCGGCGGGCAGGGCCGAGAAAAGCTTCTGCAGGGCCGCCTTGAGCACCCACTTCATAGGGCCGCTTCCCAGCGGGCCAGGCGCAGGTCCAGCACCCGGGCCAGAGGGCGGATGGCGCTTTCCACCAGGCGCTGGCGCCCCAGCCAGTAGCCGTGCTTGTGCAGGTAGTAGATGAGCCCCTTGAGGTGGCTCAAGGAGGTGGCCGACAGGGGCTTCTTGTGGGTGAGCTGGCGGGTGTGATGCTTGACCTTCAGGCGCGGGAAAAAGACCACCGCCCGCCCGGCCTTCCAGGAGCGCAGGCAATAGTCCACGTCCTCGGGGGCGTAGAAGATGCGCTCGTCCAGGGGTCCCAGGCGCTCCCAGGTATCGCGGCGCAAAAACCAGCAGCAGCTTATGGCCGTCTGCACGCAGCGGGTGTGGCTGAAGGGAAAACCGGGATACCAGTCGTGGTTGATGGTGGGGCGCCTAAGCAGAATGCCCGGCAGCTTCAAGAGCTTGTCGCCCAGGGTCGGCAGGCGTTTCACCGAGTTGTAGGTGGAGCCGTCGGGCATGATGATGGCTGGCCCCACGATGCCCACCTCGGGGAAGTCGTCCAAGAGCCGGACCACGGGGGTCAGGTCCGGGTCCAGAAGCTCGGCGTCGGAGTCCAGCACGCACAACAGGCGGCCTTGGGCCACCTCCACGGCGCGGTTGCGCGAAAAGGTGGTGCCGGTGTTGCGCCCCAGATACAAGGCCCGCAGGCGCGGCCCCAGCACCTGGCCAAAGGCCTCCAACACCCGGCGGGTGTGGTCGCGGGAGCCATTGTCCACCACCACCAGTTCGTAGGACAGGCCCGAGGCCTGGGCCGCCAGGGCCGCCGAGGCCAGGCAGCGAGGCAGACGCCCGGCGTCGTTGAAGGTAATTATCACGAAGCTCAGGTCCGGGCCGGGGTCCTGTGGCATGGCCTCTCCCGGGCGGCGGCGCGGGCCGGGGGCAAAAGCCCCCTGGCGCCTGGTTGGCAACAGCGGCGGGCGGCTGGGCCGGGGCGGGGCCAGGGCGCCTATGTCCTTTTTACTTCATGCCCCGGCAAAAAGCCAGAGGCGCCTGTGACAAAAGCCCTTAGGGGGTCCACAGCCATCACGGTTGCGATATCGGGCACTTATCGCTATCCAACCGCCAGGGCTTCTGCTAATATCCGCCAGTAGGCGCCCAGGTCCGCACAGCCTCGCCGCGGGCCGGGCCAGATCAGGGCAGAGATACCCCGCCAGGGCCAGGGGAGGACCATGCCGCGCGTCTCGGTACTGATGCCGGTCTACAACACCGCGCCCTTCCTGCGGCAGGCCATAGACAGCCTGCTGGGTCAGACCTTTGGCGATTTCGAGCTGATCCTCATTGACGACGCCTCCACCGACGGCTCCTGGGAGATCATGAGCGCCTGCGCGGCGCGGGACGCCCGCATCGTGCTCTTGCGCAACCAGAGCAATATGCGGCAGGCCGCCAGTCTCAACCGGGGCCTGGACGCGGCCCGGGGCCAGTACATCCTGCGCCAGGACTCCGACGACCTCTCCTTGCCCCAGCGCCTGGCGGCCATGGTGTCCTTCATGGACGAGCATCCCCGGACCGCCATCCTGGGCAGCTACATCGGCATGATCGACGAGGAGGACCGGCCCGTGGGCCACGTCTTCTACCCTATGGGCGACCCGGGCATCCAGGCCCTGGCGGTGCTGCGCACGCCCTTCACCGGCCCCTCGGTGATGATGCGCGCCA
>JAKAGJ010000017.1 GCA_021815655.1 Deltaproteobacteria bacterium
ACCTTCAGGCCTTTATTGGGGTAATAATTGCTGATGTCACACCCGAACGCTAGCACATAGTTTGGTGATGTTTCTGAACCAATGTTGGTGACGTAAAAAGTTCCCAGTACACGGCATCTAACTCCAGCGTAACTTAGTATATTATGTGTCGTCGCGTCCATTACCGTCTTGTCGTCCCAGTGTTTGTCTACTTCACCACTAACACGCTGGGCAGAATCTACTCTAACCCGAAGGGCTTCGGCAGCATTGGGTAGATCAGCATGGTCAAGAACGCGCAACAGAAGAACTGAGGAGTCTTCTTGCCTAATATCGATTACACCTGCTGCGGATACACGAGTAGCAACTAAAAATGAAAGGGCAGGAATACCGCCAACCTTCGCGCGATGGAAGTCATGTATCTGTACAAGAGCGTCAGCGTAGCTCAGCGAGTAGACGTCACCTAGGTAGGCTTCCTCTTGGACAAGGCCAGCAATGAGCTTACCAGCCTCTTTAAGTGCAGGTTCGAGGTTCGGCTGCTCAAATTCCCTACTAACGGCATTGACGACATCCGGCATGGTTGCTACTCCCCATAGGCAAGGCTGTTTCTTACACCATTAGGTCTTAGCCTGGCCAAGTAATGTGGCAATGCTTGAAATGGCTGAAGAACCCCCAACGAGCCTAGGCAGGTAGGTTAGAATAGCACTACGGCTTAGACGAATCCATATCTATCACTGTTCATGATAGATGCCTGGTGACGTTCTCGGCCTTGACAACCGTCCCACACTAAGGATACATTTTTTCCCAAGAGGGATAGTCAGGGATATTAGCAGGTAACGTCCCGGCCAGTTGAATCCCACCCTCTCCGCCAAAAATCAAGGATGGCCTTAACCGGAGCACGGTTGAGGCCATCTTTAGTTGGGGAAGGTTTGCGGGCCTCAGGCCTCGGGTGTGCCCGCCGGTTGGTGCACCACGCGCTGAGGGAAGGGTATCTGGATGCCCTGCTGCTTGAAGATGCTGTAGATATTGCGGTTTATCTGGTGCAGTACCCTGCCGCGGTCCGCGGGCTTTTCCACCCAGGCCAGCAGTTCATATTCCAGGGCGCTGTCGCCAAAGCGCCGAAAGCGCGCCCGGGGGGCCGGCTGGGCCAGCACCTCGGGGACGCCGGCCACGGCCTCCAGCAGGGCCGCCTCCACCTGGTCCAGGTCGCTGTCATAGGCCACGCCCACGGCGGCGCGCAGGCGAAAGCGGGGCACCTCACCGCTTTCGTTGATGATCTTGGAGTTGGCCATCTCGGCGTTGGGCACCGTGACCAGTACGTCGTCACGGGTGAGCACCCTGGTGGAGCGCACGCCGATGCGCACCACCTCGCCGCGTTCGCCGCCGGGCAACAGGATATAGTCGCCCTGGGCATAGGGCCGGTCCACGAAGATGCTCACCCCCCCGAAGAAGTTGGCCAGGGTGTCCTTGGAGGCCAGGGCCACGGCCGCCGTGGCGATACCGGCCGAGGCCAGCAGTGGGGCCACGCTGATGCCCCACAACTGCAACAGCCAGTACATGCCGGCCAGCGCCAGCACCACGGTTACCAGGTTGTTGAGCAGGGGCAGGGCGCGCACCAGGGCCGGGTTGGTCTGATGGCGGTGGCCCAGGGAATCGAAAAAGGTGCGCAGCAGGCGCACCATGGCGGCGGCCCACAACACTACGAGCAATGATTCCAGCAGGTTGGCCAGGTGGGACCGCCAGGGATGGCGGGGCAGGAACAGCTCCAGGCCCACTTGCCCCACCAGCAGGAAGGCCGTGACCTGCACCGGCCAGCGCAGGTGGGTCAGGAGCAGTTGATCCAGCCGGCTGGGGCGGCGCTGGGCCAGGGCCGCGATGAGCCGGCGGAAGATATGGTCCACCAGCCAGGCGACCACCAGCGCGCCCAAAAGCAGGGCCAGCACGGCCACCCACTGATGGGCCGCCAGCCATTTGGTTATTTCTTTAAGAGTGATGGCTTCCATGGGCTGCGCCCGGCCCTAGCCGGTCCAACCGGCGGGCTGGTACAGGCACAGGGGCTCCGGGGCCATCTCGTCGCCGCTGACCTCAAAGGCGCGGGCGCGGCAACCGCCGCAGACCCGGCGATACTCGCACACCCCGCACTTGCCCTCTAGCTGATCGGCGTCGCGCAGGCGCAGGAACAGCTCGGAGGTGCGCCAGATCTGGCTGAAGGGCTCCTGCTGGACGTTGCCCGCCGCCAACTCCAGGTAGCCGCAGGGCTGCACCTGGCCCACGTGGCTGACAAAGGCGAAGCCCTGGCCGCCCAGGCAGCCCTTGGTCACGGCGTCCAGGCCGTGGGTCTCGAAGGATAGCTTCTGGCCGCGCTTCTTGGCCTCCTGGCGGATGATGCGGTAGAAGTGGGGCGCGCAGGTGGCCTTCAGCTCCAGGGGCGGACCGGCGAATTTTTTGTCCGCGAACCAGTGCAGCACGTCCTCGTATTCCTGGGCGCTGATGATCTCCTCGGTGAGGGCCCGGCCCCGGCCGGTGGGCACCAGCAAAAATATATGGTGGGCCACGGCCCCCAGTTCCACGGCCAGGTCGTAGAGGCGCTCTATCCAGGGCAGGTTGCCGCGGGTGACGGTGGTGTTGATCTGAAAATCCAGCCCCGCCTGCCGGGCGGCGGCCATGCCGGCCAGCGCGCCCGCGAAGGCCCCGGGCTGGCCCCGGAACTGGTCGTGGCTGGCCGCGTCCGGGCCGTCCAGGGAGATGGACAGGCGCTGGATGCCGCTATCCTTGAGGCGCTGAGCCACCTCCGGGGTGAGCAGGGTGCCGTTGACGGCCATGACCATGCGCAGGCCTAAGGAGTGGCCAAAGCTGGCCAGGTGGAAGATGTCGTCGCGCAGCAGGGGCTCGCCGCCGGTGAGGATGATGACCGGCTGGCCCAGGGAGCGCAGGTCGCTGAGCAGGGCCTCGCCCTGGGCGGTGCTCAATTCGCCGGGGTAGTGCTGGTTCAGGGCGCCGGCCCGGCAGTGCAGGCAGGAGAGGTTGCAGCGGCGCGTGGTCTCCCAGGCCAGCAGACGCAAGGCCGGGGTGCCGTCGGGCGCGGCGGCCGGGGGCGGGCCGCCGGAGTGGCCGTGGGGGTGGCCGGGATGCTGGGGGTGCATGGGCGCTCCTGGGTGTAAGTACGGGATTTAGTCTATCCAGCGGCGGGGAAGGGCGCAAGCGGCCGCCGGTCTGGGAGGGGAGAAAGGCCAAGCGGTTTCGCCTGGTGCCTCGCCTGGGGTGCTCCGCTTGACCGGGGCCGGGTTCTGCCCGTAAGCTGGGGCATAAGCCAGGCCGCACGCCCACCACACCTCGCCACAGTCACGGAGCGCCCCATGCCCGAGCGACCGGTCATTTTTTTGCTGGACGCCAGTTCCTACATCCACCGCGCCTTCCACGCCATCCGCAACCTGAGCACCAGCCAGGGCGTGCCCACCAACGCGGTGTTCGGCTTCACGCAGATGCTGCTCAAGGTGTTGAAAGACGCCCGCCCCCAATACCTGGCCGTGGTCTACGACGCCAAGGGACCCACCTTCCGGCACCAGATGTACCCGGCCTACAAGGCCAACCGCCCGCCCCTGGACCCGGCCTTGAAGAGCCAGATGCCCCTGGTGCGCCAGTTGGTGACGGCCCTGAACCTGCCGGCGGTGGAGATGGAGGGCCTGGAGGCCGACGACCTCATGGCCAGCCTGGCGGCGCGGGCGGTGGAACGCGGTTTCGACGTGGTGCTGGTCTCCGGCGACAAGGACCTCTTGCAGCTCATCTCGGCCAACGTGAGCATGTGGGACACCATGAAGGAGATCACCCTGGGGCCGGCGGAGGTCAAGGACAAGCTGGGCGTGGAGCCGGGGCAGGTGGTGGACTACATGGCCCTCACCGGCGACAGCGGCGACAACGTGCCCGGGGTGCCCGGGGTGGGTCCCAAGACCGCCGCGAGCTTGATCGCCAGCCACGGCGACCTGGATACGCTGTTGGCCCAGGCCGGAGCGCTCAAGAAGGGCAAGCTAAGGGACAACCTCCTGGGCAATCGCGAGCTGGCGCTCCTTAGCCGCGAGCTGGTGCGGCTAAGAAGCGACGCGCCCCTGGCCTTTGACCCCGAGGACTTCGAGGTGCGCCCGCCCGACCCGGCGGTGCTGACCCCGGTGCTGGCCCGTCTGGAGTTCACCAAGCTCTTGCAGGAGTTCGCCGCGCCCTCGCCGGCGCCCCAGGCCAACTACGCCCTGGTGGATGACGCCGCGGCCCTGGCCCCCTGGCTGGCCCAGGCCCGGCAGGCCGGGCGGCTGTCCATCGACACAGAGACCACCAGCATCGACCCCATGGCCGCCGAGCTGGTGGGCTTGAGCCTGTGCGTGGAGCCGGGCCGGGCCTGCTACGTGCCCGTGGGGCATCATCTGGCCCCTGGCCAGGCCCAGGCCGACCGCGCCCAGGTGTTGGCGATGTTGGCGCCGGTTCTGGCCGACGCCAAGGTGGCCAAGATCGGCCAGAACCTGAAATACGATCTGACCGTGCTCAAGCGCTGTGGGCTGGTGATAAACGGGGTGGACTTCGACGCCATGGTGGCCTCCTACCTGCTCAACCCCGGCAAGACCAGCCACGGGCTCACCGCCATCGCCGCCGAGTACCTGGGCCGCTCCATGATCTCCTACGAGGAGGCCACCGGCGGCAAGAACATCAGCTTCGCCCTGACCGACCTGACCAAGGCCCGCGACTACGCCGCCGAGGACGCCGACGTGGCATTGCAGGCGGCCCTGTGCCTGGAGCCCAAGCTCAAGGAGGCCGGGCTCTCGCGCCTGTTCCGCGAGCTGGAGATGCCCCTGGTGCCGCTCTTGAGCAAGCTGGAGATGAACGGGGTGGGGCTGGACATGCAGGGCCTCATGGACCTGGGCAAGGAGCTGGAGCAGAGCCTGATTCGCATCGAGGAGCTGTGCTACCAGTACGCCGGCAAGCGCTTCAACCTCAACTCGCCCCAGCAGTTGGGCCAGGTGCTTTTCGAGGACCTGGGGCTGAACACGGGCAAGAAGACCAAGAAGAAGACCGGCTACTCCACGGACGTGAGCGTGCTGACCCAGTTGGCCCACGTGCACCCCCTGCCGGCGGAGCTCTTGAACTACCGCAGCCTAAGCAAGTTGAAAAGCACCTATGTGGACACCCTGCCGGCCCTGGTCAACCCGGTCACGGGCCGCCTGCACACCAGTTTCAACCAGGCCGTGGCCGCCACCGGACGCTTGAGCTCCTCCGACCCCAATCTGCAGAACATCCCCGTGCGCAACGAGCTGGGCAGCCGCATCCGGGCCTGCTTCGTGCCCCGCCCGGGCTTTGCCATGGTCAGCGCCGACTACTCGCAGATAGAGCTGCGGGTGCTGGCCCACCTGAGCCTGGACCCGCTTCTGATCGAGGACATGGCCGGCGGCCTGGACGTGCACACCCAGACCGCCTCGCGCCTGTTCGATGTGCCGGCCGGACTGGTCACCCCGGAAATGCGCCGCCGGGCCAAGACCGTGAACTTCGGCGTGCTCTACGGCATGAGCGCCTTCCGCCTGGCCCGCGAGCAGGGATTGAGCCGCGGCGAGGCCCAGGAGATCATCGAGAAGTACCTGGGCCGCTACCGGGGCATCGCCACCTTCCAGCAGCAGTGCTTAAGCCAGGCCCGCGAGCATGGTTACGTCAACACCCTGCTGGGGCGCCGGCGCTTTCTGCCGGCCATCAACTCCAGTGACCGCCTGGCCCGCGAGGGCGCCGAGCGCATGGCCCTGAACACGCCCATCCAGGGCACCGCCGCCGACATCATCAAGCTGGCCATGCTGCGCGTGGACGAGATGATGAGCGCCGAATATCCCGACTGCCTGATGATCCTGCAAGTGCACGACGAGCTGGTATTCGAATGCCCCCAGGCCAAGGTCAAGGCCTTTGCCCAGCGCGTGAAGCAGGCCATGGAGGGCGTGCTCAAGCTCAAGGTCAAGCTGGTGGTGGAGGTGGGCGTGGGGAAAAACTGGGCCCAGGCCCACTAGGCCGCCAGCCGCGGCGGGCGTATACGGGTCGGGTGGGGCTGTTGAGCTGGCCAGGGCCGGCGGCTCCCGGTGGGGGGCCATGGCGAAAAATGCACGGGCGGGGATAAACCCCGCCCCTACGAAAGCCAAAAATGCGACAACGCTTTTCTTCGTAGGGGCGGGGTTTATCCCCGCCCGCCTTCATTTTTTCAGCACCCCATCAACGGGAGCCGGCAAGCCCCGTTCAGGCGAGGGCGCCACCCGCCACGTTATTGCCCAGCGGGTTACACCCGCTTATTGCCCCACCAGCTTGCGGTAGGCCGCCGCGTCCAGCAAATCCCCCGGCAAGGCCCCGCTCAGCTCGATCCTGGCCAGCCAGCCCGTGGCGTAGGGGTCGTCGTTGAGGGGCGTGGGGCTGTCGGCCAGGGCCTCGTTGATCTCGGCCACGGTGCCCGTCACCGGCGCGATGAGGTCGCTGACGCTCTTGGCGCTCTCCACGGCGCCCATCTCCTGGCCGGCGGCCACGGCCTGGCCCAAGCTGGGCAGGTCCACGTAGACCACCCGCCCCAACTGGTCCTGGGCGAAATCCGTGATGCCCACGATGGCCAGATTGCCCTCGACACGCACCCACAAGTGATCGGGACTGTAGCGCAGATCGTCGGGGAAATTCACGGGCAGACCTCCTTGTTGTCAGTGGGGTGCTCCGGCATGGGCTCGCCGCCTGGTTTCTCGAAAAGCTCCCGCCACAGGCGGCATACCGCCACGGCGTCCTGGGGGTTGTGGCCACGCTGGCGCAGGGCGTCAGCCAGACGGCCCATGCGCCGGTAATCCGAGGCGGTATCGATATCCAGCTTCACCTGGGGGAAGGCGATCTCCGGCGGGGCCGGGAATGTCCCCTGGCTAAAGCGCTGGGGGCGCGTCACCAGGTAGCGGGTGACGTGCTCGCGATCCTGGGGATCATCGCTCTGGGCGGCGGCCTCTTCCAGGTGGGCCAGGGTGGTGATCTCGGCGCCCAGGCCGTCGGGATAGTTGTTGCCGTCCCTGGGCACATGATTGCAGGCGTAATCGCGGGCCTGCTCTTCGAAGTAGGCTATGAGCCGGTCGATCTCGCCGCCGTTGACAAAGGGATTGTCACCGCAGACGCGCACCACCCACACCGCCCGGTGCAAGCGTCCGGCGGCCACGAAGCGCCCCAGCACGTCGTTTTCGCTGCCTCGGAACACGGCCACTCCCAGGCCGGCGGCCAGCTCTGCCAGGGCGTCGTTCTCGGGGCCCTCCGAGGTGCACAGCACCACCCTCTCGGCCAGGCGCGCGGCCAAGGCCCCGGCCAGTATCCAGCTCAAAAGCGGCCGGCCGGCCAGGGGCAGGAGCATCTTGCCGGGCAGGCGGCTGCTGCCCATGCGCGCCTGCACCAGGATGACCGTGCGCGGCCTAGGCATGATTGGGCGGCTCCTGGCCCCGGCGCAGCAGGCCTTCCGCCAGCAGGGTGTCGGCCAGGCGGCGCAGTTGGCCAAAGGGCGCGCCCGAACGCCGGGCCATGTCCAGGAGGCTGTTTTGGCCATCGGCCAAAAAGAGAATCCACAGGAGGGCGTCCACGGTGTCCAGTTCCGGCGGGGGCTGGACCTGGGGTCCGCCCAGTTCCGGCGGGGGCTGGACCGCTCCGGTGGCTGAGGTCCGCGGCGGGCTGGGCAGGAGCTTGCCGCCCAACTGGGGGTAGAGCCCCCGGCGCCCCAACTGGGGCTCGCAGTTGGGGTTGGTGCTGATGAGCACCTCGTCCTGCTCCAGTATCTCCACCGCCTTCAGATACACCTCCAGGGTCTCCAATATCTGCCCGGCCTTCACGAAATCCAGGTCGTCCAGGGAGGTGTGGTAATAGTCGTAGGCGAAATACTTGTCCTTGCAGATGCTGCCCACGGGGATGCGGAACCCCGGCGAGGAGTACTGGCGCTCGTCGCTGCCGTTGGGCGCGAAGGCATGGCGCAGCGGCTCGATGCCCAGCTCGCGAAAGGCCTGGCGGGCCGCGCGGTCGATGTGGTGGTCGCCCAGAAAGGTCTCCTGATAGCCCAGGGGGCCAGGGCCGCCCACGCAGGTGACCACGAAGCCGCCGGTCAGCGAACGCATGGCCTCCTGGTTGTGGGCCAGGTAGGCGATGACCCCGATGGTCTCGGGGGCTATGACGAAGCGGTAGCCATGGCGCAGGTCGCGGCCCGCCAGCTCCCGGCACAACAAGGTGGTGAGCACCAGCCCCGAGAGATTGTCGTTGGCCAGGGAGGGGTGGCAGCAGTAGGTGCTGAAAAGATACTCGCGCCCCGAGCCGCCGGGCAGGCGGGCCTCGGCCAGGGTCAGGCTGCCCTGCTTCAGCTCGCTGTCGATGAAAACCTCATGGGTGCCATGGCGGTCCAGGGCGTCGTACCGCTCCTGGCTCAGGCAGAAGCCCCAGTCCTCCTTGTAGTAGGAGGTGCGGTAGGGGATGGCCCGGGGCAGGCGCGCCAAGGTGTGCAGATGGGGCGCCAGCTCGTCCCAGGTCAGGGTGGCCCGCAGCGGCACGCTGTAGCTCACCAGGTGCAGATTGCTCACCGCGAAGTCCACCACCTTGCGGCCGCTGGAGTCCTTGATCCAGGCCTCGCGCGCGTTCCACTCGCGGGGAATGGTCCAGTCGAAACAGGGGGTGCCGCTGGGGTACTCCTGGATGGCCAGGGGGGCGTGGCGCTGCAGGATGGCCAGGCTCTGGCGCACGCCCTGGCCGGTGATGCTGCGGCAGATGGGGAACAGCTCCCGCAGGAGCCCATCGGCCAGGGCCTTTAGCGCCGCCCGGTCCCGCGTCATGCCCCCTCCCGCCTGCATGGCTAGTCCACCGCCGGGGCCAGGTCGCCCCAGGCCAGCACCTGGTCCTCGCTGATATCGTGGGCCGCCCTTTGCCCCAGCACCTCATGCCAGTGGGCCGCGGGGATGCCGGTGCCCGGACGCTTGCAGGTCACCAGCTCCGGGGTGAGCGCCTGGCCGGCGGCGATGTCGCGCTTGGCCACGATGGAGCGCCGGGCAAAGCGCCGCGCCGGCTCCTCGCTGGGCAGGTAGTGCTTGCCGCCTTGGCCGGCCAGGAGCCGATAACGCTCCACCCGCTCGCGGAAGCGCCGCAGGTCAACGGCGTCCATGGCGTGGTAGTGGTCGTTGCCGGGCAGGGTCTTGTCGTGGGTGAAGTGCTTCTCGATGATGCGCGCCCCCAGGATGTAGGCGAAGGTCAGCGCGTCCATGTTGGCCTCGGGCAGGGTGTGGTCGCTGTAGCCGATGAGCCGCCCCGGGAAGAGCCGGGCCAGGTCGGCGATCTGCCCCAGGCCGGCGTTCAGGTCCTGGGTGGGGTAGTTGAGCACGCAGTGCAACAGGTGCACGCTGGGCGCTCCCTGCTGGCGCAGGATGGCCAGGGCGTCCTCCACCTCGG
The DNA here is from genome assembly GCA_021815655.1 of Deltaproteobacteria bacterium. Lineage (GTDB taxonomy): Bacteria > Desulfobacterota > Desulfarculia > Desulfarculales > Desulfarculaceae > JACRDC01. The sequence goes on from JAKAGJ010000017.1 coordinate 9,421, forward strand.
CGGCGGTGGCCGCGCCGGTGCTCAAGAGCACGGGCTTGCCCTTTTGCGCGATCTTCTCCAGGAGCGGCACGCAGGTGATGTCGGCCGAGGCGATCTTGAACAGGGGCATCAGGGGGTCCAGGAAATCCACGGCGGCCTCGTCAAAGGGCGTGGAGAGAAAGGTGATGCCCCGCTGGCGGCAGTGCGCCGCCAGGGCCGTGTACTCCGCCGGACCGAAGCGGTCGTACTTCTGGAACAGCTCGAACTGGCTGGTGGTGGGCTCGGCCTTCAGGTCCCAGTAGGCCGGGCTGTGGCGGCTGGCCAGCGTGCCGGCCTTGTAGGTCTGGAACTTCACGGCGTCGGCCCCGCCCCCTTGGGCCAGGTCCACCAGGCGCTTGGCCAGGTCCAAATCGCCCTCGTGGTTGACGCCGATCTCGGCGATTACATAGGGGGGGCTGGCCGGCCCCAGGGCCTTGCCGTCCAGGATGAACTCGCTCATGGCCGTCACGCCTTTCCTTGCGGGGCCGCCGCGGGCCGCTGGGCGTCCAGCAGCGACCGTATCTCGCTCAAGACCCGCGCCTTGTTCTGGCTGAAGTCGAAGCGCTGCATGCGCGCGAAAAACTTTTGCCGCAAGGCCGGCTCCAGCATGGCCAGGAAGACCCGCCGCAGCTTGGCGGCCTTGAAGGGCGCCATCACCCCCAGGTAGACCACGCCGTTTTTGGGCCGCGCGAAGGAGTGGGTGTGCTCGCGGGCGTGGTGGCTCATGATGATGCTGGGCGTTTGCATGTGCACCAGCTCCAGCACCGTGCGCCCGGCGGAGCTGATGGCCAGGTCGGCCCGCTCCATCATGCTGGAGATGATGCGCGTGCCGTCGTGGAAGCCGATGCCCGGGTCGCCCAGGCGCTCCAGGTGGGCCAGCAGGGCGGCCTTGTGCTGATAGCCCGGCCCGGCCACGATGTTCAGGCGGATGCCCCGGGAGCGCGCCGGCTCCAGCAGGGTATCCAGGGTCTGGCGGGTGAAGTCGTTGGGGTCGGTGCCGCCGAAGGTAATCAGCACCTCGCGCACCTCCGGGGCCGGGGGCTGGCGGCGCACGTTCTCGAACTCGTCGCGCAGGCAGAAGTAGTCATGCCCGGCGCGCAGGTTGGCCCGGGGATGGGGGCCGTCCTCATAAAGCGCGTTGAAGACCAGATCGGCGGCCAAGGCGCCGGGGCCGGAGTCCTCGAAGTTGACCACCTTGCCGCCCGCCTGGCGCAAGGCCGCCACGTATTCGGCGGAGGTGTCCAGGATGTCGTTGATTACCAGATCGGGCGCCAGGGCCTTGACCTGCTCGGCCAGGGGGCCGTCCTGGAGGATGGTCTGGTAGTCGAAGCTGGCGATGCGGTTGGCGGCGATCTCGCTCTGGCTGGTGCACAGAAACAGCACCTCGTGCTCGCTGATCTCGTGGGCCAAGAGCAGGCAGCGGTATACGTGCCCCAGCCCCACGCTGGCGTTGCCCTGGGTGACAAAAAGCACGCGCTTGCGCCTGAGCAGCTTCTCGCAGACCCACCAATCCTGGTAGGAGTTGATCTCCACGGCCTGGTCGCCCAGCACGAAGGGCACCACCCGCATGCCCTGGGGGTCCGGGGTCAGCGCCCTCTGGCTCAAAATTAGAAAGGCCTGGCACTCGGCGTGCAGGGCCTGGCGCTCCTGGTCGCCCTGCCAAAGCAGGGGGGCCTGGTCCTCCAGGCGCCAGAAGTGGCGGTGCTCGGGGCGCAAGGTCACCAGGATGTCGCCGCCCTGGGCGGCCAAGAGCCCCAGGCCCCGGAGGATGTCCTGGTCGTAGATCAGGGGCGCCGTGGGGCGGTAGATCACGGTGTAGGGGTAGCGCCGCGCCGTGCCCTCCATGTGCGGG
>JAKAGJ010000018.1 GCA_021815655.1 Deltaproteobacteria bacterium
GTGCGCGCCCAGGGGGTGGCCATAGTGGATCAGCCCCCGGCCGGGGCCGTGATCGTGCCCACCACCGACCTGGACCTGGGGGCCATCGGCCAGGCCCTGGCCCTTTTCGAGGTGCCCCTGCCCTCGCGCCTGGCCGTGGCCCTGTGCGACCACGGCCATTCCCCAGGCTTTTCAAACCGCAAGTTCCGCTTCCAGATGTGGGAGCGCTTCCTGGCGGGCGGCGGCCGCCTGGCCGACCTGATCTTCGATCAAGCCCCCCCGGCCATGACCCGCATGGCCGCCCTCAAGGAGCAGACGCCCACGGCGCTTCTCATGGATACCGCCGCCGCCGCGGCCTGGGGCGCCCTGCAAGACCCGGCCGTGGCCCGCCTGGCCGGCGAGGGCGTCTGCCTGGTCAACCTGGGCAACATGCACACCGTGGGATTTCTCATCCGCCAGGACCGGGTGCTGGGCATCTACGAGCACCACACCGGCTGCCTGGACGCCTTGAGCCTGAGCGATCAGGTGGGTCGCTTCATCAAGGGCTCGCTCAACGACGCGGAGGTCTTCGACAGCCAGGGGCACGGCTGCGCCCGCCTGGCCGCGGCCCCGCTGGGCCAATCCTGGCCCGTGGTCTTCACCGGCCCCCAACGCCGCCTGGCCGAGGGCTTGGGCTGGACCCTGGCCGTGCCCCACGGCGACGTGATGCTCTCGGGCTGCTTCGGTCTGCTGGCCGCGGCGCAAGCCCTGGCGCAAGACTGAGCCCGCCCCCTGTCCTGCCGTCCGGCCCGCTCGGGGGCCTGTTGTAATCCCAGCCGGCTTTGTGTAGTTATAGGCCATGGTAGAGCTGTCGCCAGAGGCCGCCGCCCGGCGGGTGGCCGAGCTTTCCGCCCAGATTCGGCGGCACAACCAGCTTTACTACACCCTGAGCCAGCCTGAGATATCCGACGCCCAGTACGACGCCCTCTTGGCCGAGCTGGTGGACCTGGAGGCGCGCTTCCCCCGACTGGCCCTGGCCGACTCCCCCAGCCGCCAGGTGGGAGCCCCGCCCCAAACCAGCTTCGCCCAGGTGACCCATTTCCGCCCCATGCAGAGCCTGGAGTCCAAGGCCGACCCGGCCCTGGTGGAAGACTTCCTGCGCCGTTTGGAGCAGGCCGGCTACACCGGCGAGTTGCTCTTGCAGCCCAAGATCGACGGGCTGAGCGTGGAGCTGGTCTACGACCAGGGGCTCCTGCGCCTGGGCTCCACCCGGGGCGACGGCTTCACCGGCGAGGACATCACCCCCAACCTGCGCACCATCGCCGCCATCCCCGGCCACCTGCCCGGCGCCCCCGCCGGCCCGGTGGTGGTGCGCGGCGAGGTGTACATGGAGCGCGCCGGCTTCGAGGAACTGAACCGGGGCCTCCTGGAAAAGGGCCAGGAACCCTTTGCCAACCCGCGCAACGCGGCGGCCGGCTCCCTGCGCCAGCTCGACCCCCGGGTCACCGCCACCCGTCCCCTGAATTTCTTTGTCTTTGAGCTGGTCAACGCCCCCGAGCTGGGCCTGACGAGCGATCACCAAGCCCTGGCCCGCCTGGGGCAGTGGGGCTTCAGGGTGGGTGTTGACCACCTGCACCGGGGCCGGGGGCGTGACTTCCTGACCGGCCTGCACGCCGGCTACCAACAACGCCGCGACAGCCTGGTCTTTGAGATCGACGGCGTGGTGATAAAGGTGGATGACCTGGCCGCCCGCCAGGAGATGGGCGAGCGCTCGCGCAGCCCGCGCTGGGCCATCGCCTGGAAGTTCCCCCCCCGCCAGGAGATCACCACCCTGCGCGCCGTGGTGGCCCAGGTGGGGCGCACGGGCAAGATCACCCCCGTGGCGCTTCTTGACCCCGTGGACGTGGGAGGGGTGACGGTCAGCCGCGCCACCCTGCACAACTATGGCGAGGTGGCCCGCCTGGACGCCCGCGTGGGCGATCTGGTGCGCGTGGAGCGCGCCGGCGACGTCATCCCCCGGGTGGCGGCGGTGGCCCAGCCCCATGAGCCGCGCCAGCCCCTGCCCGGCCCGCCCCAGCGCTGCCCCGTGTGCGCCGCGCCGGTGGTGGCCGAGGGGGCCTACCACCGCTGCGCCAACTCCATCGCCTGCCCGGCCCAGATCAAGGGGGCGCTCAAGCACTACACCAGCCGCTTGGCCATGGACATCGAGGGTCTGGGTGAAAAGCGCATCGACCAGCTCATGGGGCGGGGCCTCCTAAGCGACCTGCCTTCCCTGTACCGGCTGCACCAGCGGCGGGAGGATTTGCAAGCCCTGGAGGGCTGGGGCGAGTTGTCGGCGGACAACGTGCTGGCGTCAATCGAGGCCAGCAAGGGCAAGCCTCTGCCCCGCTTCCTGCTGGCCTTGGGCATCCCCAACGTGGGCGAGGCCACGGCCCGCGACCTGGCCCGCCGCTTTGTGGACTTCGAGCAGCTCAGCCAGGCCGGCCCCCATGAGCTGGCCGAGGTAAGCGGCGTGGGGCCGGTGGTGGCGGCCAGCATCCGGGCCTTTTTCGAGCGACCCGAGACCCTGGCCGCCAGCCGCGAACTGGCCCGGCAGGTCAAGCCCGCCCCCCTGCCCCAGGCCGCCGCCGCCCAGAGCGGTCCCCTGGCCGGCCTGACCCTGGTCTTCACCGGCACCCTGGCCAAACTCAGCCGTCCCCAGGCCGAGGAACTGGCCCGCGGCCTGGGCGGCAAGGCCAGCGCCAGCGTCAGCCAGAAGACAGACCTGGTGGTGGCGGGCGCCAACCCCGGCTCCAAGGCCGACAAGGCCCGCAGCCTGGGGGTGCGCGTCATCAGCGAGGACGAATTCCTGCGCCTGACGGCCGGAAAAGACAGATCCCCCACCGAGGGCCCGCCAGGCCCCCTGTTTCAACGCGGAGAATAGCCATGGATGAGGTCAAGGCCACGGTGCTTATCAAGGGCAAGGTGCAGGGGGTCTTCTTCCGGGCCCACACCCAGGAGACGGCCCGGGAACTGGGGCTCAAGGGATACGTGCGCAACCTGCCACTCAGGCGCGTGGAGGCGGTGTTCCAAGGCCCGCGCCCCCAGGTGGAACAGGCCATCGCCTGGTGCCACCGGGGCTCGCCCGCCGCCTTTGTCAGCGGGGTGGAGGTGAGCTGGGGCGATCCGGACCCCCTGCTGGGGGAATTTGAAATTCGCTATTAATTTCGCCTGCCCCTTTTTCAGGCCGCCCCGGGTTTGTTATACTCGCCAGTTAGGAAAGTCAGGACTGCCACCATTTGCCCCAGGGAGACCCCTATGTATCACCGCCCTCCCCTCGAAGGCCCCCGCCAGCCCGCCAACCGCCCGGGCCTAGTCCTGCCGGGAGCCCTGCTGGGCCTGCTGCTGGTCTTGGCCCTCCTGGCCGCCGGCTGCGGCATGGGCAGCGCCGTGACCAACTATATCGACAGCACGGACACCGGCCTGCGCAAACGGGTCTCGGTGGCGCCCTTCACCAGCGGCCCGGCCAACATGAAGGAACAGGCCGTGGCCCTGCAACAGGCCATCATCCAAAACCTGGCCAAGCAGGGTGGCGTGGTGGTGGCCGATTTCGCGGCCCTGCAGGGCGAGATGGAAAAGGTGCCCAAGAGCATCACCAACCCCGAGGACCGGGCCATCGAGGCCGGCCGCTTGAGCGGCTACAACGCGCTCCTGGCCGGCAACATCACCGATCTGTCGGTGCAGCGCATGCTCAAGGGTGTCTACGGCTTCCGCGACAACACCCCCTTCCTCACCCTGGAGGTGGAGTTGCGCATGGTGGACGTCACCACCGGCACCGTGGTGGGCCAGGAGGCCTTCAAGAAGCAGGAGAAGCTTGACGACATGACGGCCGAGGCCATCGAGGGCGGAGGACAGCCCGACGCAAAGCTGGTGAGCAAGCTCATGGCCGAGATGACCAAGGAGACCACGGCCTGGGTGACCCGGCACGTGTCGGCCCTGCCCTGGGGCGGCGTGGTGCTGGAGGTCAACGGCGACCGGGTGCGGGTGAGCGTGGGGCGCGACACCGGCCTGTCCCCCGGCTCGGTGCTGACGGTCTACGGCCTGGGCGAACGCATCAAGGCCGGCACGGGTCAGGAATTGTCCTTGGCCGGGCCGCGGGTGGGGCGCATCAAGCTCACCGAGTTGGGCGCCCGCTCATCCTGGGCCGAGATCGTGGAAAGGGCCAGCGAGTCCAAGGCGGTCAAGGAAGCCGTCGAAAAGACCAGGAAGGCCAAGGAGGACGCCCAGCGACATGCCAAGGAGGCCGTCGAAAAGGCCAAGAAAGCCGAGGAGAAGGCCAAGGAGCTCGCCGCCGAGGGCAAGGATGACAAGGAAGCCAGGGCGGCCGCCCGCACGGCCAGGGAGGCCGCCGAACGGGCCAAGGAGATCGTCATAGCCGACGTGCCCCCGCCCCCCAACTTCCAGGTTGGTCAGTGGGTGCGCACCCACTAGGCCTTGCCACCTGGCGTTACCTCACCCGCTAGCAGCATCCACCGGGCAGGGGCCATGAGGCCCCTGCCTTCATTTTGTCCGCTCCGGCCCCCAGCTTGACCTGGGCGGCGACCTTTCCTAATCTATGTCAAAAATGGCATAGCCATACTGATCCTCGCCACCCACCCAGGAAGAATAGAGATGAAAACCAGCGCGCTCCTCTCTGCCATGCTGCTGCTGTTGGCTTTGGCCCCCTCAAGCGCCCGGGCGGCAATGGCCTTTGACGCCACCTACGGCCAGGGGGAGCAGGCCTTCTCGCTGGCCACCGGCAGCCCCGGCGAGCTGGGCCGCTTGAAGGCCCTGGGCGAGGCCTTCTCCGCCAGCGCCGGCGCCCGACTGCAATGGAAAAAGGCCGGCTCGGGCCAGAGCCTCAAACTCCTGCGCGAGCGCGCCGTGGACATGATAATGGTGCACGCGCCCCAGGCCGAGAAGGAGGCCGTGGCCCAGGGCTGGGCCGCGCAGCGAACCCCCCTGGGCAGCAACTAGTTCTTCATTGTAGGCCCGCCAAACGATCCTGCCGGCATCGCTCAGGCCGCCAGCGCCCAGGACGCCTATGCCCGCATCGCCAAGGCAAAGGCCAAGCTCTTCTCCCGGGGCGACAACTCCGGCACCCACCAGAAGGAACTGGCCATCTGGCGCGCAACCGGCATCCAACCCGCGGGAGACTGGTACGTGGTGACGCGGGCCTTCATGACCGCCACCTTTGAGCGCGCCCACGCCGAGGCGGGCTACTTCATGACCGACTCCAGCACCTGGGTGCAGGAGGCGGCCAAGCTGCCCAAGCTCAAGATTCTCTTTAGGAGCGACAAGTTCCTCATCAACACCTACCACGCCCTGCGCCAGCCCGACGGCGCCACCCCCGGCGCGGCCCTGGCGGCGCACTTCATCGACTTCGTGGCCTCGCCGGCGGGGCAGAAGATAATCCGGGAGTACGACGGGGGGTTGTACAACGACGCGGCCTACGCCAAGCAATATGACGATTAGGCGCCAGCGGCTAGGGCTGGTCCCGGCGGGCCTGCTCCAAGAGGGCCTGGGCGTGCTCGCGGGCCGCCGGGCCACCATCGGTCCCGCCCAGCATGCGGGTCATCTCGCCTAGACGGCCGGGCTCGTCCAGGGTGCCGAGCACCGTGACGGTGCGCCCCTGGCGCACCTGTTTGCCCACGGTGAGGTGCTGCTCGCCCCAGGCGGCGATCTGGGGCAGGTGGCTGATGCACAGCACCTGGGCGCCACTGGCCAGGCGTTTAAGCTTCTTGCCCACAGCGCTGCCCGTGGCCCCGCCGATGCCGGCGTCCACCTCGTCAAAGATCAGGGTGGGGGCGCCGGCCTGGGCCGCCACCAGGCTTTTAAGCGCCAGGAGCAGGCGCGAAAGCTCGCCGCCGCTGGCGATGCGACTCAATTGGCGGAAGCCCTCGCCGGGGTTGGGGGCGATGTAGAACTCGGCCTCCTCCAGCCCCCGGCTGGCCAAGGGTCCCTCGGGGGTCGCCAGGGCCGGGCCGCCCGGCGGGCGGAATCGCACCTCGAACTCGCAGGCGGCCATGCCTAGCTGGGCCAGTTCACCCCGGGCGGCCACGGCCAGGTGGGGGGCGGCCCGGCGGCGCTCTCGTCCCAGGCGCCGGGCCAGTTCCAAGGCCTCGTCCAGGGCGGCCTGACGCGCCCGCGCCAGCTCGGTCAGGCGCTCCTGGCCATTGTCCAGGGAAAGTAGCTCCTGCCGGGCTTCCCGCAGGGTGGCCAGGGCCTCCTCCACGCCGCCGCCGTGCTTGCGGCACAGGCGCTGAATGGCCAACAGCCGCCCCTCTATCCAGTCCAGGCGGCCGGGGTCGGCCAGCAGGGAATCGGCGTAGTCGCGCATCTCCTGGGCGATATCCTCCAGGCCGTAGTAGGCCTCCTCCAGACGGGCGGCCAAGGGAGCAAGGCGCTCGTCCAGGCGGGCCAGGTCGGCCATGAGCCCGCGCACCTTGCCCAGGGGCTCCAGCACCGAGCCATCCTCGGCGGCGTAGAGCCCCTGAAAGACCCCCTGGGCCAGGCGGGTCATCTGCTCGGCGTTGGCCAACAGGCCGCGCTCCTGCTTGAGCGCCTGTTCCTCGGCCGCGTCCAGGCCGGCCTCCTCGATCTCGGCCACCACCTGCCGGAGCCAGGCCTGGCGCTCCTGGCGGCGCTCAAGGTCCTGCTCCAGCTGCCGCTCCTGGCGCTCCAGCTGCCTGGCCCGGCCCACGGCCTCGCTCACCCGCCCCCGCGAGGCATCCAGGCCGGCGAAGGCATCCAAGAGCAGCAGATGCTCCTCGGCGCTCAAGAGGGCCTGCTGGCTGTGCTGACCCACCAGGCTCACCAGCTCCGGCCCCAGCTCGGCCAAGAAGCCCAGGGTGGAAAGCGAGCCCGCCACCTGCACCCGGTTGCGCCCCTCGCGGCTCACCACCCGGCGCACCACCAGGTCCTCGCCCGGAGCCAGATCCAGCCCCGCGCTCTCCAGGCGCTTGGCCGCCGGCGCGCCGGACGGCAGGCTGAAGGCCGCCTCCACCACGGCCTGGTCCTGGCCGGCGCGGATGAGATCGGCGGCGGCGCGCTGCCCCAGGAGCAGGTTCACCGCCGCCAGGATGATGGATTTGCCGGCGCCGGTCTCGCCGGTGAGCACGGTGAGCCCCGGCCCCAGCTCCAGCTCCAGGTTCTCGATCAGGGCGAAGTTCTGTATGCGCAAGAATGTGAGCATGGCCTACTGTGCCAGGTGGCGCTGAGGGAGGCAAGGGTGCGGGCGCCCGCGCCCCCGGACTGGCGACGCCCAGGGCAAGATTACCCCGCCCAGGGCGCCACGGTCAAGGCCGGCGGGAGGTGCAAGGGCGCAAGTGCCCATGAATACATGCTTAGCGCCCGAGTATCCTTGACGCCCCCCAAGCGGCTGGGCTATGGTGGGCTTAAAAGGAAACCAGCGCCATGATCCTGACCATCAACCCCCAGAACCCCCAACCCCGGCTCATCGCCCGGGTGGTGGAGGTGCTCGCTGACGGCGGGGTGGTGGCATATCCCACGGACACGGTCTACGGCCTGGGCTGCGACATGTTCAACAAGCGGGCCATCAAGCGCGTGCACCAGATCAAGCGCCAGCCCGAGTCCAAGCCCTTTTCCTTCATCTGCCCGGACTTGAAGGAGCTGTCCCAGTACGCCCGGGTGACCAACTACGCCTACAAGACCCTGCGCCGGCTCCTGCCCGGGCCCTACACCTTCGTGCTGGAGGGCTCCCGCGAGGTGCCCAAGATGATGCTCACCCGGCGCAAGACCGCCGGCATCCGCGTGCCCGACCACCCCATCCCCATTGCCCTGGCCCAGGGGCTGGGCCACCCCCTGCTCTCCACCAGCGCCAGCGACGAGCAGGGGCACATGCTGGTGCATGCCTGGGAGGTGGAGGACCTCCTGGGCAACCAGTTGGATCTGATCGTGGACGGTGGACCGGTGCCGGGCAAGCCCAGTAGCGTCATCAGCCTGGTGGACGACACGCCGGAGATACTGCGCGAGGGCGCCGGCCCGGTGGAGGAATTTAGGAGCTAGCCGCTGCGGCCCGGAGCGGCGTCTTTCGTCTTTATCTTGAAAAATCAAGCCATCGCTGTCATTGCGAGGAGCATCCCCGAAAGGGATGCGACGCGGCAATCCACCCTTTCGCTCTCATTAATCGGCGTTGCGCACCAAAGAGCGAAAAGGAGGATTGCTTCGCTACGCTCGCAATGACACCCGTTCCTGGATGATTTCCCGGGCAAGCCTAGAGCTTGCAGCCCAAGCGTGCCCCCTGGTTAACCCTTGCCCTGCCCCTTGAGCTTCTTCAGGTTCTCGCGGGCGAAGTCCAGGCCCGGGTCCAGTTCCAGGGCGTGCTCGTACATGGCGCAGGCCTCCTGGGCGCGGCCCAGTTCGCGCAGGTTGGAGCCGATGTTGGCGTAGTTGATGCCCAGGCCCGGGTCCAGCTCGATGGCCCGGCTGAAGGCCTGGATGGAATCCTCGTGCTCCTTCAGCGCGTAGTGGCAAAAGCCCAGCAGGTTGAAGACCTCGGAATGGGGCTCCGGGAAGCCCGCCGCCCGCAACAGCGCCTGTTTGGCCTCCTCATAGCGACCCAGGTCCTTCAAGGCCACCCCGCGCTGGGTGTGGATGCTGGCCTCGTCCTTGCTGGGTGGATGGAGGCCAAGGGCGCGGTCCAGCTCATCCAGGGCCTCCTGGCTGCGCTCCAGGCCGATCAGCGCCAGGGCGCGGAAGAAATGCAGGTAGTAGGCCCCCTCCGCGCCCAGGGCCTCGGCCATGGCCGAGAGCACCTCCAGGGCCGCCTGGGGCGGCATGAGCTGGCTGGCCAGCTTGGCGGCGTGGAAGACGACGTCGGTGCCGCTGGTGCGGTAGGCGAAGTGGGCGCCGGGTATGATGGTGTACACCGCCGGCACCTGCAACAGGGGATGGGTGACGTCCAGGGTCAGCACCGTGAAGCCGCGCTGGGCCAGGGCGGACACGCAGTTTTGCACCTCGACCTTGAAATCCTCGGCCGAGACGTCGGGCAGGGCGTCCAGGGCTATGCTGCCCGCGGCGGAGGTGACATAGGCCGCTTGCTCCAGGGCCGCGAACTTGGGCAGGGCGCTGACCTTGTAGTTGCTGCCGGTGTGGAAGTCGCCGGCCAGCTGGGCCACCTCGGTCAGGGCTCGGATCAGGGCCTTGGCGGGGCTGGTGGCGGTGCCGGCGGCGTAGACGATCTCGCTCTTTTGCGGAAAGGTGCCGGGGTCCCAGCACAGGGCCGCCACCGAGGGGATGCCCATGTCGCAGGTGAAATCCTTGAGATACACCTCGATGCCGGCGCGCTGGAATTTTTGCAAGAGCTCCCTGGCCACGGGGTCGTCGATGCTGGCCGGGTCGATGGCCGGCGTGGGGCGCTCCTCCAGGGTCACGCACGCCGAGACATGGCGCTCCACCACCTCGCACAGGCTTTGCAGCACGGCCTCCTCCAGGCAGTTGCCGGCGGCCGGGCCGTTGTACTCGTTGATGGCAAAGAACCAGCCCAGGGGCAGCATCTCGTCGCGGCCGGCGCTTAGGTTCTTGGCCCAGGTCCAGGTCTGGGGCAAAAGCTCGTAGACCCGGCGAGCGCGTTCCAGGTCCGCCGCGGGGTGGTACACCGACTTGGCCACCTGGGCGAAATCCAGGCGAGGCTCGGGGGCTTGCCGGGGGGAGAGCCAGGGAAAGTCGGTGGTGCGCATGAAATGAAAAAAGCTGTAGCGCTCGGCCAACTCCATCAGGGCGCTGGCCTCGGCCTGCACCGGGCTGGCGCCCTTGCCCATCTGCTTCTTGGTGTTGGTCAGGGCGCTGGCGGCCTGGCCGCAGAGGCTCAAATACACGGGGATATCCAGGCGGCCGGTGTCGATGCGCAGAGTTTTCTGCAAGACCTCCTGGCCCAGGCCGGCGAAGCGGCCCCGCGCCCACTCCACGGTCTGCTGGGGCGGGCGGGCCTTGTCCTGTTCCTGATGATAGGCCTTGGGCACGGATCGCAGGGTTATGCCTGAGTTGCGGGGTGGGGCGGCCACGGCTGGTCTCCGGTGCTATGGAAGCGTTGACTTCTATCCAAAATTTTGTATAGGCGTGCGGGTAAAAGGACGGCGCCCGTCCCTATGAGGCCAGGCGCCGTCCTTTATGATCCAGGTGGCCTAAAGGCTAGACGCAGCCCGTGGGCTTGGCCAGGCCAGCCATCTTGCAGGCTCCCTTGCCGGGGCCGCTGGGGAACAGCTCATAGATGTGCTTGAGCTTGTAGCCGGTGACCTTGGTCATGATGCGGACCATGGGGGCGATGCCGTTCTTCTTGTAGTAGTCCTGGAGGTAATGGATGACCTTCCAGTGCTCCTCGCCCAGCTCGGCGATGCCCTCGGAATCCTTCACGTAAAAGGCCCAGTCCATGTCCCACTTCTCGGGATCCATCAAGAACCCGTCTTCGTCGGCGTCGTAGGTTTTGCCTTTGTAGGTAATGGTCGGCATTCTGAGTCTCCTCCTTCCGGGTTGTACTCTATTCTATCGTTAGGTCTTTTCTTAACCGAATCGTGGCCAAAAATTCATTCCCCTGTCTATCAATTAGCCTTGCGGCTGTCAAGTCTAAAACGGTCCCCGCGCCGGAGGCGTCCAGCGATCTCGCCATGGAAATGCACTACTTAACCACCAAGGCCGCATAGTGATTTTCCCTGGCTCCCGCGCCGTTAGGCTGGCGCGCCGCCCACCAGGGTGCGCAGCACGTCCTCCTTGCCCACCACGCCCACCAGGCGTCCCCCCTCCACCACCGGCAGGGTGTGGAAGTTCCTGTCCACCATCAGGGCCGCCACCTCCTCGATGGTGGTATCGGGGCTGATGGTCACCGGATCGGGGGTCATGGCCGAGGCCACGGTGGAGGCGGCGATCTTGGCCACTTCCTTCTCCAGGTGCTTGAGCGAGATCAGCGGGATCAGCCCGTCCAGCAGGGTGAAGTAAGAGGGAATGGGCAGCTTTTTCTGCTCGGCGATGAGGTCGCTCTGGCAGAGTATGCCCAGGAGGCGCCCCTGGTCGTCCACCACCGGCACGCCGTTTATGCGCTTTTCCAGGAGCAGGCGGGCGGCGGCGGTGATCTCGCCCTGGGGCGAGACGGTGATGGGGTCGCTGGTCATGATGTCCTTGGCCGTGAGCATGGATGCACCTCGCGCCTAACCACCCAAAATTCGTAGCTATTGGTGGGAATCACCAAAGCCCCGAACCGGGATAAAAGTATCACACGCCAATCCACCACGCAATGTGGTTATATTTATTGCCAAATAATCAGGCCTGCCCCGCCGGCCGCCCCCCCCCGGCCC
>JAKAGJ010000585.1 GCA_021815655.1 Deltaproteobacteria bacterium
CACGGTCTACGACATCACCGAGCGCCGTCAGGCCGAGGAGGACCTGCGCCTGGACGAGGCCCGCCTGGAGGCCCTGGTCAAGCTGGGGCAGATGCACAACGTGCCCCTGCAAGGCGTGCTGGAATACACCCTGGAGGAGGCCGTGCGCCTGACCGGCAGCGCCATCGGCTACGCCGGCTTCGTGGACGAGGATAAGGGGACCATGACCATCATGGCCCGCTCCCACCTGGCCCTGGAGCGCTGCGCCACGGTGGACAAGCCCCGGGTCTATCACCTGGACCAGGTGGGCCTGTGGGGCGAGTCCATACGCCAGCGCCGCCCGGTGATCGTCAACGACTACCCCGCCCACCCCCGCAAAAAGGGCTACCCGCCGGGGCACATCGCCATCGAGCGCTATCTCAACGTGCCGGTGACGGACGGCGGCAAGGTGGTGGCGGTTATCGGCGCGGGCAACAAGCCAGCGCCCTACAACGACGCCGACGTGCGCCAGGCCACCCTGCTCATGGGCGCGCTGTGGAAGATGGTGCAGCGCCGCCGGGCGCAGGACGCCCTGCGTGTCAGCGAGGAGCGATTCCGCTCCCTGACCGAGAACGCCCCGGACATCATTTTCACCCTGGGAGTGGACGGCTGCTTCACCTATGTCAACCCAGCCTGGCAGCGCCTCCTGGGACATGCGCCCCAGGAGCTTCTGGGGCGCCCCTTCGTGGAGTTCGTGCGCCCGGAGGACGCCGGCGCGGCCCGCATGATGTTCCGGCGGCTGCGCGACGAGGGCCTGACCATCTCCGAGGTGCGCGGCATCCTGCTGGGCAAGGACGGCCGACCCCGCCACTTCACCCTGGGAGGCGGCCCCAACCTGGACACCAAGGGCCGGGTAACGGGCATGGTGGGGGTGCTCAAGGACGTCAGCGACCAGGTGGAGCTGGAGGCCCAGCTCAGGCACGCCCAGAAGATGGAGGCCGTGGGCACCCTGGCCGGTGGGGTGGCCCACGAGTTCAACAACCTGCTCATGGCCGTGCGCGGCTACTCCCAGCTGCTGGGCCTGTCCGGCGGCCTGCCGGCCAGCGCCGTGCCCTACCTGGAGAAGATAGACCAGAGCTGTCAGCGGGCCGCCGACCTGACCAGCAAGATGCTCACCTTCACCCGCCTGGAGGCCGGCGACAAGACCGCCGTGGACCTGAACCAGGTGGCCCAAGGGGTGTGGCAGCTCTTGAGCCAGACCACCTCGCCGCGCATCGAGCTGATCTTCCAGGAGGAGGTCAACCTGCCGCCGGTGCTGGCCAACGCCGCCCAGGTGGAGCAGGTGCTCTTCAACCTGGCGCTCAACGCCCGCGATGCCACTCCCCAGGGGGGGAGCGTAACCCTGCGCACCCGCCTGGCGGACCTGGACGCCGCCTTTTTCCAGCACAACCCCTGGGCCTCCTCCGGCGCCTACGCCCTGGTGGAGGTGGAGGACACCGGCCAAGGCATGGAACCCCAGGTGATGGCGCGCATCTTCGATCCCTTTTTCACCACCAAGGAGCCGGGCAAGGGCACCGGCCTGGGTCTGTCCGTGGCCTATTCCATCGTCAAGGCCCATGGCGGCCACATCTCGGTGCACAGCCACCCCGGGCGGGGCTCGTGCTTCACCATATATCTGCCGCTGGCCGAGCCGGCGGCCGCGGCGGCCGCCACCGCCGACCAGGACCCGTGGCCGCGGCGCGGCCGGGGCGAACACGTGCTGGTGGTGGACGACGAGCCTCAACTGCGCCAGATCGCCCGGGAGATGCTGGAGGGCTTCGGCTACCGGGTCAGCACCGCCAGCCAGGGCGAGGAGGCCCTGGCCCTGTACCTGCGCGCCCTGGAGGCGGGCCGGCCCTTCGACTTGGTGATGATGGACCTGGCCATGCCGGTGATGGATGGGCTAACCTGCCTGGAGCGCCTGCACCAGTGCCATCCCCAGGCCAGGGTGCTGGTGGTCACCGGCCATGGCGCCGAGACCGTCAGCTGGGGACAGGAACCCCGCCATCCCCAGGAGGTGCTGCGCAAGCCCTACAGCCTGGAGCAACTGCTGCGCCACGTGCGCCGCGCCCTGGGCGGCGGCCAGGAGGACTGAACGTGGAGGCGCGCCTCCTGCCCGGGCCGTCCCGCCTGGACCAGGCCGCCGGGGTGGTGGTGGTACTGGACGTCTTCCGGGCCAGCAACACCGTGCTTTCGCTCCTGGCCGCCGGGGTGGCGGGGGTGTGGCTCTTGGCCGATCTGGAGCGGGCCCGGGCCCTGCGCCAGGCCTGGCCCCAGATGCTCTTGTGGGGCGAGCGCGGTGGCGTCATGCCCCCGGACTTCGACGGCGACAACTCCCCCTGCCGGGCCGCCCGGGACCCCCTGGCCGGCCGTGAGGTGATCCTCACCACCTCCGCCGGCACCCAGGCCGTGGCCCGCCTGGCCGGCGCCCAGGCCGTGTGCCTGGCCTCCTTCGCCAACGCCACGGCCCTGGTGGAGTATCTGACGGCCCTGGCCCCGGCGGCGGTTAGCCTTTTGCCCATGGGCCTGGAGGCCAAGGCGCCGGCCCAGGAGGACCAGGAGGCCGCCCGGTACCTGGCCGCGCTGCTGTCAGGCCGGCGTCCGGACTTCGCGCCCATCCGCCAGCGCCTCTTGGCCTGCCCCGGGGCGGATCGCCTCAGACGCCTGGGCCAGGACGACGACCTGGAGTTCTGCACCACCCTGGACAGCCA
>JAKAGJ010000586.1 GCA_021815655.1 Deltaproteobacteria bacterium
GGGTCACGTTCCCCAGGGGGGTCGCCGGCATGGGCCCGCGCGGCAACGCCACTGAACCCGCTAAGGCCCCGCCGGGGCCACCCGGTCGGCCTAGGGGGCCAGGATGGCCAGGCTGATCTGGTGGAAGACGTCCTGAAGGCGCAGCATGCCCTTGAACTGGTTGTCCTGGTACACCGGCAGGATGTCCACCCCGGCCTGCAACATCAGTTGGCTGGCCCGCAGGATGTCCTCCTCGGGGGATATGTCCGGGCCGGCGGGGGAGATGAAGTCCCCCACCTGCCGCTGCATCTGCTGGCGGGCCTCTGGCGTGCGCAGGTCCGGCCAGGAGGGGGCGGCCTGCCAGGGGGTCTGGGAGAGCTTGGGGTCCAAGGCCCGCAGGATGTCGGCCTGGGTCAGCACCCCGGCCAAGTGGTAGTCTTCGCCGAAAATAAGCACCTTGCGCCGGCGCTCGTGGGCGGAGAGCGACTCCTGCTCCAGGGTGAGCTGCACCAGGGCCTCGCGCAGGGTGGACCAGGAGGGCAGTTGGGGATAGGCGCTGGCCGGGATCAAGAGGTCGCCGGCCTTCTTCTCGCTGGGCGGCTTGTTCATCTTCGCTACCTCGCGGGCGGTGGTTTGGGCGGGGCCTGGCCTTCCGATATGGATGCGTTTATTCCAAAATAGCACGCAAGCCCCGCGCACCCTCAAGGCCCCTACCTGATTATAACGTAAAATCAGCCTGCTATCATTCAGGGCTTGGCACAGCCCTTGCATAGCCTCATGGTCAGGCCGGCTTGGCCGGCCCTGAACGCAAACCGCAAGGCGAGGATAGCCATGAACGCCACAGGCAAGGTTCTCCTGGCTCTGGCCTTGGCCTCGCTCCTGGCCTTGGGCCTGGCCTCGCTGGCCAGCACCCAGGCCCGGGTGCCCTGCCCCCTGCTGCCGCCGGGGCAGGTGGGGCTGGGCACGGCCCTGGACCCCGTGGGCATGGAGTGGGCCGAGGCCTGGGACATCGTCCTGGACGCTCCCCGGGAATAATGACCCCCGGCCCCCAGGGCGGCCAGCCTCCGCCCCTGGGTCCGCCAGTAGCAACGGGCCGGCCCCCCCGCGGGGCCGGCCCGTTGGTTTTGACCCCTTTTGCCCGCCAGCACGGGGTCTATTTCGTCAACGCGAAAAGAACATCGATGTGCTTTTTGCCCCTGGGCGCGGCAAAAACGTGGTTTTGCCGGGCCTGCCGGGCGTTGGCGCGCCCGGCGCCGCGAAACTCATTTTTCCGTTACAGGAGACAGGGGTTACCTCCCGGCCGGCCCGAGGCCGCGGCTGGCCGGTCTCCCCCCGCAAGGAGTCCGGCTGGCCGCCGACCCAGGGTCGGGCCGGGAGGCAAGTTAGCGTCAAACCTTGATGTCTTGGCCGGTGAGCCGGCCCAGGGCCAGCAGTTCCTTGGTGTGCTCCCGGGTGTCGATGATGTAGAGCAGCACCCCGACCTGGGACAATTCGTCCTTGATTTGCATGAGCTTGCTGCGGTCGATGTTCTTCATGCGGAAGTACACCCGCCGCCGCCCCTCGGCCACGCGGTCGTAGGAGCTCAGGATGCTCACCATGCGGCCGCCGTACTTGCGCACCACGTCCGCGGCGGTCTTGATGGAGCCGGCCTCGTCGGGCAGGTCCAGGGCGAACTGCACCCCCCCCCGGGTCACGCCGGTCAGGGCGATCAAGGCCCGGAAAATGTCGCTCTGGGTGAGCATGGCCAGCACCGCGCCGCTGTCGTCCACCACCGGCACGCCGGAGATCTTGTTCTCCAGCATCACCAGGGCCGCCTCCTCGATGGTGTCGTACATGTGCACGGTCTTGGGCCGGGGGGTCATGATGTCCTTGACCTTGACCCGGCTGAGCAGGTAGGCCAGCTCGTGCACCTCAAGGGCGGTGGCGTCGGAGGCCCCGGCCCGCTTCAAGTCCTTGTCGCTGACAATGCCCACCAGCTTGCCGGACTTGTCGATCACCGGCAGGCGGCCTATGTGGTTCTCCTTGATTAGCCTGATGGCCTGGGACATGGACTCCTCGGGGTCCACGCTCACCAGGCGGGTGCTCATCCAATTGATTACCAGCATCGGTTTCCTCCGCGTCCCTGCTAGCCGGACACCCTGTCCGTGCCTGGGGGCCGTCTCTAGCGTGTCGGTATCCCGCGGCCCGGCCGCGGCCCCGTCAGCCTGTCTACCACCCGCCCGCCAAGGGGGTGATGCCTCTCAGTGGCGCGTGTAGCGCGCCTGGTCATTGTCAAAGCAGCCATCCCAATCGGGGCCAAGCAGGTCGTGGGCCCCCTTGTTGCGCAAGCGCCAGGCCGCCTGGGGCGGCAGCCCCGTGAGGCTTATGCGTTCAAAGGCCGGGCCGCGGTGGCGCATGAGCACGATCAGGGCGCTCACCCCAATGGGGTCCAGGCCCAGGACCGCCGACAGGTCCAGGTGCAGCCTTGTTTGATTATGGGGCTCGGCCAGGACCTGGTGCAAATCCTCCAGGACCATGTCCGCCTCCACCCGTCCCTGCACGGCGATGTGCAACTCACTCCCGCCGGTCCATAGCTTCAAGCGCAGGCCCTTGTGAGGGTTGAGCCAACCGGCCCAATCATGACCGGCGCAAATGGTTTCTTTGCTCTCCCCCACGGTCTGGCCCGCCGCCTTCTGTCCCGCCATGAACATATCCCCCTTTTGCCTAGGATTAGGCTGGATAGATC
>JAKAGJ010000587.1 GCA_021815655.1 Deltaproteobacteria bacterium
TGGATTCTTTTAATATGTCAAGTGCGTCTTTTGGTAAAATATTTTCCCCACTACTTATTAATGTATTAGTATCATAGGCTCGTTTTTGTGTAACATAATATATATTTTCCCGTGGTAGCTCGGACGATATTATCGCTTGGAAACTAAAGATAATAGCGTTAAGAGAATCTACTGTTCCTTGTTCTATTTGTTCGCTCTCTAGCCCCTCATGGTTTATAAAGATTCTATCCAAGGCAGCAACGATCTCCCCAGCGGTGCCTCTGGATATCGGCAGGGGGCCAGTATTCTTAGAGAAGCTATCTAGATTGCTTCTTGCGTTCCAAGCTATCGTTGTCAACTCTTGCAACGGACTTTTACTTTGTAAGGCATGCAAGAGGGTACCAATGGAATTACCTACCCAATACACTGGGTTGCCGTTGACCCGTTCCATATTTTCCTCGCTAAAAACAATTACTCTTTGCTCTACTGGGATATTATACATTTTGAGGCCTCCCAATACCTAATATTCAAGCTGCCCCCACCACCGCGCCCGCCCCGCCCTTGTGCCTGCCTGGGGGTTTTGCTAGGATTTGTAAAGCAGCCTCATCACTCCTTCCGGCCAAGGAGCCCCATGATCCGCCTGCGCGTGGAACAATTGCAGCCGGGCCAGGTGCTGGCCCAGGACGTCACCCGCCAGGACGGCATGGTGCTGATGTCCCAGGGCCAGGAGATCACCGCCGAGGTCAAAAGCCTGCTGACGCGCCTGGAGGTGCCGGAGGTGGTGGTGGAGGGCGATACCTTCGCCTCCGAGGAGGAGCGCCAGGCCTTCCTGGCCGAGATGGAGGAGGAACTGGCCCGCCGCTTCTCGCGGGTGGAGGACGACCCGGTGCTCATGGGCCTGCGCGAGCTGTACCGCCGGCGCCTGCGCCAGGGCTGCTACCCCCGGCCCAAGCCCAAGCCCCAGCCGCCGCCACCGCCCCCGCCGGAACCCACGGGTCCGCCGGTAATCTACTCCAAGAAAGACAGGATAAAGGCGTGAGCGATCAGCGCGCCGAGGCCCGCAAAAAGATTCAGCTCTTGAAGAACCTGCCCACCCTGCCGGGCATGCTGGAGCAGATCAGCCGGGCCGTGGACTCCAAGCGCTTCACCGTGGCCGACATCGGCAAGCTCATCAGCCGCGACCAGGTGCTCTCGGCCAAGGTGCTCAAACTGGCCAACAGCGCCTTTTTCGGCTTCTCGCGCAAGGTGGGCTCCCTGACCCAGGCCCTGATGCTCCTGGGCTTCGACGTGGTCAAGGGACTGATCCTCACCTCCAGCGTCTTCGAGATGATGAAGGAGCGCGACATGGGGCTGTGGGAGCACTCCATGGGCGTGGCCACGGCCAGCGGGCTCATCGCCCAGGCCATCAAGCTGCCCGACGCCGAGGAGGCCAGCCTGGCCGGGCTGCTGCACGACCTGGGTAAGGTGGTGCTGCGCGCCCAGATGGACGAGGACATGCAGTCCATCGTGGAGCTGGTGGAGGTGGAGGGCCTTAGCATCCGTCAGGCCGAGGCCGAGGTGCTGGGCTTTGACCACAGCCTGGTGGGCCAATGGCTGGCCGAGAGCTGGAAGCTGCCCCAGGAGCTTATCGAGCCCATCCGCTGGCATCACCAGCCCGGCGAGGCCCGCCAGAACCCCCTGCTCACGGCCGTGGTGCACCTGGCCGACATCATGGTGCGGGGCTACGGCTATGGCGATGGCGGCGATCCCTGGGTGCCGGCCCTGGACCGGGGGGCCTTGCAACTGCTTAACCTTACCCCGCAAAAGCTGGAGCGCGTGGTGGACGGCATCTGCCAGAAGCTGGCCGGCGCCGGCGGCGACATGGGTGGCCAATAGGGCCTCATCCCGGCCAACCTAGCCACACCACGGCATAATCGGCTTTGGCCCCGCCTTGACAGCCCCTGGGGGCGGACTTATAGTAAGCCCAGGGCCAGCCGCCCGCGGGCGCCGGGCGCGGCCGGGGCTCACATACACCACAACAAAGGTCCCCCAGCACTATGGCCAAGGATTACTACCAGGTCCTGGGCGTGGAAAAGACGGCCAGCGCGGAGGAGATCAAAAAAGCCTACCGCAAGCTGGCGCTCAAGTTCCACCCCGACCGCAACAAGGACGACAAGAACGCCGAGGAGAAGTTCAAGGAGGTGGGCGAGGCCTACGCCGTCTTGAGCGACCCCGAGAAGCGCAAGCAATACGACACCTTCGGCAGCCAGGGCTTCAGCCAGCGCTTCAGCCAGGAAGACATCTACCGAGGCTCCGACTTGAACGACGTGCTCCGGGACATGGGCCTGGGCGGCGATTTCTTCTCGCGCATCTTCGGCGGCGGCCGCGGCGGCCCCACGGGCTTCCGCACCTACACCTACCAAGGCGGCGCCCCCCGGCCCGACATGGGCCACGGCGGCTTCGACTTCGGCCAGGCCTACGGCGGCCCCGGCATGGGCGCCCAGCGGGGCACCGACCTGGTCTACGAGCTGCCGGTGAGCCTGGAGGAGGTCTTTCACGGGGCCACCAAGATGGTTTCCTATCGCCGGGGCGGCCAGGTGGAGCGCGTGAGCGTCAAGGTGCCGGCGGGCATCGCCACCGGCAAGAAGCTCCGGCTGGCCGGCAAGGGCGAGCCCGGGGCGCCCGGGGCCGGCGACGGCGACCTCTACATCCAGGTGCGGGTGTTGGACCACCCCA
>JAKAGJ010000588.1 GCA_021815655.1 Deltaproteobacteria bacterium
CACGGTGCTGGCCCAACGCTCGGCTCTGGCCACCCTCTTGAGCAGCCCCGAGGAGCCCTACCGCCGCTTTACCCGCCGCCGCTATCAGGCCCTGGACCAGGAGGGCAATTCCCTGTGGCCGGCGCGCCACCCCGTGGAGGAGCTTCTAAGACAAAAATCCCTCATGGGCTCGGCGGCCTTCAACAAGGAAAAACAGAACGACCCCAAGGACGACGAGGGGCTCTTCCAGGAATCCTGGCTGCGCACCTATCACCCCGGCGAGATCGAGCAAAAAAACTTGAGCAAGGCCGGCTTCCTGGACCCCAGCCTGGCCGCTGGCGAAAGCGGCGACTACAAGGCCGTGGTCAGCGTGGGCCTGGACGCCGCCAGCCAGGTCTTCTACGTGCTGGACGCCTACATCCGGCGCTCCAGCCTGGACCAGCTCATGCGGGCGGTGCTCACCCGCCAGGCCCGGCACAACTATCTGGTCTTCGGGGTGGAGGACAACCTCTTTCAGCGCCTGTTGCTGGACGAGTTCAGCCGCGCCGCCCGCCAGGCCCAGGTGGTGCTGCCGCTACGGGGCGTCACCCACCGCCTGGCCAAGGAGACCCGCCTGGCGGGCCTGAGCCCCCTGGTGGAGCGCGGCCTGGTGCGTTTCTGCCCCAGCCAGGGCGACCAGGCGCTCCTGATGGAGCAGCTCGTCCACTTCCCGTCCCCCACCGTACACGACGACGGCCCCGACGCCCTGGAGGGGGCGGTTTCCCTCCTCAGGAACGCGGGCCCCAACCTCTGGTAGGTGCACATGAGAGCTTGGCTGAAACGCATCACCCGTCCCCTGGTCCGCCGCCGCCTGGACCTGCCTCCGGCGCCTCCGGCCCCGCCGCCCTTCCTGGGGGGCGCGGCCCAGGGTAGCCGCGCCCAGCAGCTTATGTCCTACCAGGGCTGGGTCTACGCGGCGGTCAACGTCATCGCCGGCCGCGTGGCGGGCATGCCGCTGCGCCTCTACGCCCGCACCCCCGCCGGCCCGGGGCCGGAGGTGCTGGAGCACCCCCTGCTGGACCTCCTGGCCCAGCCCAACCCCATCATGACCAGCCGCCAACTGCGCTTCACCCTGGTCACCCACCTGGAGCTGACCGGCATGGCCTTCGCCCTGGTCATCAACAACGCCCTGGGCCGCCCGGCGGAGCTGTGGCCCTTGAACCCGGCGGACCTCCTGGAGATTCAGACCGGCCAAGATACCCGCCAGGCCATCAGCGGCTTCAAGTTCTGCCTGCCCGGCGGGGCCAGCGCGGTCTTCGCCCCCCAGGAGGTGCTGTACCTGCGCCATCCCAGCCCCATGAGCCTGGTCCACGGCATGAGCCCCATCGCGGCCATGGCCCACGCCTTTGACATCGACCTGGCGGTGCGCGTGTACCAGCGCAATTTCTTCCGCAATTCGGCGCGGCCCGAGGTGGTGCTCTCCACCGACCAGCGCCTCACCGAGGATGAAGCCCGCCGGCTCTTGACCCGCTGGAACCAGAAGCACCAGGGCCTGGCCCATGTCTTTGAGCCCACGCTCCTGGACGCGGGGCTAAAAGTGCAGCCGCTCAGCTATTCGGCCAAGGATTTCGAGTTCATGGCGTTGGCGGGCTGGACCCAGGACAACATCCTGGCCGCCTACGGGGTGCCGGCGGGCAAGCTGGGCCTGGTCAAGGACGTCAACCGCGCCAACGCCCAGGGCATTGACATCACCTTCAATTCCGAGTGCATCCGCCCGCGCCTGGAACTGATCGAGGACGCCTTTGCCGGCTTCTTGCTGCCCCGCTACGGCGGGGGTCTCTTGCTCAAGCACGACAACCCGGTGCCCAGCGACCGCGCCCAGGTCCTCAAGGAAACCATGGCCCAACTGGACCGGGGAGTGCTGACCATCAACGAGGTGCGCGCCGGCCTGGGGCGTTCTCCGGTGGCCTGGGGCGACCAGCCCTTTCAGGGGCCGGGCACGGGGCTGGGCGGGGCCGAGGACATCTCCAGCAATGACTTTAATACCGCCGTCCTGGACCTGGCCCGGCGTCATTACCCTGCCCTGGAGGGGCGCTTCGCCGGCTGGAGCCGGGGCAAGGTGCGGGCGGCCTTGGCAAGCGAGCCTGGGCTCCTGGCCCCCCTGCTGCCCCCGGGCGCCCCGGAGGATCAAAGCAAGCGCTTGAACGATTACCTTGCCGGCTGCCTGGCCCGGGGTTGGGGCCTGAAACTGGTCCTGGCCGGGCTGGGGCGGCAGGGATGGGAGGACAGATCATGCGGCTAGTGCACAAGGTCATGGATTTCAAGATCAGCCAGGTGGATGACAGCGCCCGCAGCTTCTGGGCCGTGGCCTCCACCGGCAGCCTGGACCGCCAGGGCGACGTCATCGAGGCCTCGGGCTGGCGGTTCGGCAACTTCCTGCAAAACCCGGTGATCCCCTGGGCGCACGACTACGCGGCCCCGCCGGTGGCCAAGGCCCTGGAGGTGCGCGTGCAGGGCGACAGCCTGCTGTTCCAGGCCCAGTTTCCCACCGCCGAGGAGTACGCCTTTGCCGACACCATCTACAAGCTCTACAAGGGCGGCTACCTGCGGGCCTTCTCGGTGGGCTTCGCCCCCTTGGAAAGCCAGGTGGTGGTCAACCAGGTGGATGGCCGCGCCCTCACCGGCAACCATTACTTGAAGCAGGAGCTTTATGAAATCTCCTGCGTGACCC
>JAKAGJ010000589.1 GCA_021815655.1 Deltaproteobacteria bacterium
TGCCGGCGGCGGTGATTATCAACAAGCACGACCTCAACTATGCGCAGTCAGACCTGATTGAAGGCTATTGCGCCCAGATGGCCCTACCCCTTATGGCCAAGCTTCCCCATGATCCGATGGTGGTCCAGGCCATGCTGGCCGGGCAGGTGGTGACAGAGTACAGCCAACGTGGCTTGAGCGATCTGATCAGAGGCGCCTGGCAGGCCATAGAGACGCTGGCCAGGCATGAGCGAGCCGCCTAAGCGGCAGCGAGCCGCCATCATAAGCAAAAGGAGAGCCCCATGAACGCCATCGTAGCCATACCCTCCAGCCATCCCGGTGGCCTGGACGCCGCCCTGGGCGCCCACTTCGGTCATTGCGACCTTTACACCGTGGTGCAGCTGGAGCAGGGAGAGATCAAGCAGGTGCAGGTGTTGCCCAACGTCCCCCATCAGCAAGGGGGCTGCATGGCTCCGGTGCAGCACCTGGCCAGCAACGGCATACAGGTTCTGATCGCCGGTGGCATGGGGCTGCGCCCCTTGATGGGCTTTAACCAAGTGGGCATCCAGGTCTTTTATGGCGGAGGCTCGGAGACGGTGGGGCAGGCGGTCAACGCCCTGGCCCAGGGCCGTCTGTCCCAGTTCAGCCAGGAGAATACCTGCGGCGGAGGTGGTGGCCACCAGGGCTAGGGCTCGCCCGCCGGGGCCCGGGCGCCCCCAGCGCCAATGGCGACCGGCCAATGGCCTTGCTTCCCCGGTGAGAGAGGCTCAGGGGCGGGGCTGAACTCCGGCGCCCGTTGGCCGGGTAAAAGCCAAACTTGACTCCTGGCCAACGGGCGCAACCTTAGCAACGTGATTCTCCCCAGGGGCAGCTAGCGCCGTCCAGGAGTGATTCTTACGCTGGAGTTACGGCCGCAGAGTGAAAGGGCTTGTCAACGTGAGCCATGAGGAAGCGTTTTCATTCGACCAGATGGGAGAAGGTTTTTTGCGGCACGCCCAGCGCCCCCTGGGTCTGGGCAAGCTTGCCAATCCCCAAGGTCTGGCCACCGGTGTGGGCCAATGCGGTGATTCGGTGGAAGTGGGCCTAAGGGTGGTGGGCGAAACCATTGACGCCATAGGCGTGGTGCCCAAGGGGTGCGTTTACACCCTGGCCTGCGCCAGCGCCTTGGTTTCCCTGGTCAAGGGGCTGACGGTGGAGGAAGCTCTGCGGCTGGACCCCCGGGATATCGAGAAGGAGTTGGGTGGCCTGCCCGAAGACCACGTGCATTGCGCTCGGCTGGCCGTCAATACCCTGGGCGAGGCCATCGAAGACTACTTGCGTCAGCAAGGGCCAACCAGGCTTGTTGCCGCCTCTGAAAGGAGCGACTCATGAAAATGCTGTTGGTGACGCCCGCGCCGGCCAACTCGCTGCATTTTGCCAACTCGTTGAGCGCCGTGTGCGGGGGGCCGATAATGCGGGCTGGCGATTGCCCAGAGGCCTTGCAAAAGGTCTCGCGCCACAAGCCCAGCCTGGTGATCGTCGATGAAAACCTGCGCGGGATGCCGGCCCTGGAGTTCATCCGCCAGTTGTTCAGCCAGGACGCTTTTGTCAATGTGGCCGTCATGAGCAACCTGCCGGAGGAGGAGTTTCACGAGGCCTATGAAGGCCTGGGCATCCTGGCCCAACTCCCTCCCCGGCCTGGCCGCAGGGAAGCCCAGGAGCTGTTGGCCAAATATCGCCAAGTCGCCCTGCCGGCCTGAGGCGGCAGCCCCAGGGGTGAAACAGCCGGGTGTGCCGTGGCCGTTTCCCCCGGGCAATGAAGATGTGCGTGCGCTTGCCCTCCCGTCGGCTCTGGAGGGTTAGGGTTGACGGCAACCTGTGCTTTACTTGATGCGCGCAACAATAGCCAAGCGGAGAAAACAAGCATGACTGAGCAGACCCCACAGGCCACCTGCGCGGGCGGTAAGGACGCCGCCCACAACGAGGTGGGTATGCGGCTCAACGCCAATATGGACGACATCCGTTACAAGCTTCTTGTCATGAGCGGCAAGGGCGGCGTGGGCAAATCCACGGTGGCAACCTATCTGGCCCTGGGCCTGGCGGCCAGGGGCCACCAGGTGGGCCTGCTGGATGTGGACCTGCACGGCCCCTCCATCCCTCACTTGCTGGGCATCAAGCAGCACGCCCGGGTGCTGGAGGACAAAAATCTAATTGAGCCCGTGGTGCTGGACCATGGCCTCAAGGCCCTCAGCGTGGAAATGCTCATGCCCCAGAGGGATGCCTCGCTCATCTGGCGCGGACCCGTGAAAATAGGAGTCATCAGGCAGTTCTTGTCCGACGTCCTCTGGGGACATCTGGATTTCTTGGTAATCGATTCTCCCCCAGGCACCGGCGATGAACCGCTCACCATCGCCCAAAACGTGCCCGGGGCCTTGGCGGTGGTGGTCACCACCCCCCAGGAGCTGGCCCTGGCCGACGTGCGCAAGTCGCTTGATTTCTGCCGACAGGTGGAGATGCCCATCCTGGGAGTGGTGGAAAACATGGCGGGGCTGACCTGCCCCCACTGCCACCAGCCGATTGAGCTGCTGGGCCGGGGAGGGGGAGTCGCCCTGGCCCAACGCTTCGGACTAAACCTCCTGAGCCAGATTCCCTGGGACGCCCGCCTAGTGGCCGCCTCCGAGCAGGGGCACCCCCTGGACCTGAGCCAGGACAAGGAGGAAGCGGGGCC
>JAKAGJ010000590.1 GCA_021815655.1 Deltaproteobacteria bacterium
GGGTTTGATCGACGAAGAAGGACTTGCCTGACACCATGGTGCCCTCCTTTAGGCCCTGCGCAGGTTGACCATGAAGGCCTTGGTCTCGGGAATGCCCGTGTTGGGGTCGCCCACCGAGGGCGACAATAGGTTGGCCGAGTCGGCCGGGCCGCCGCCGGGCTGCATCCAGCCGAACTGCCAGGGTATGCCCACCTCGTGCACGGTCTCGCCCATGATGGTGAACGGCCGCAGGCGTTCGGTGACGATGGCCGTGGCGTAGACCGCCCCGCGCAGCGACTCCAAGAGCACCAGATCGCCGCCGCGGATGCCAAGGTGGTCGGCCAACTCGCGGCTTATCTCGCAGAAGCCCTGGGGCTGGCATTCACGCAGCCAGCCGGTCTGGCGGGACATGGTGCTGGACTGCCACATCTCGGTGACCCGGTAGGTGGTGCACACGTAGGGGTAGCGGGGGTCGCGCACGCTCTGGGGCTCGCGGGCAAAGGTGAGCGCCATGGGGTTGACCCGCTGGGGACTGAAGGGATGGCTGGTCAGGGGGCTCTCCATGGGCTCGTAGTACTCGGGGAAGGGGCCGTCGGCCCGCCCCGGCCCGAAGATGTGCCCCCGCCCCTCAAAGAGCATGATGAAGGGATATTTCTCCCCCGGCTTCCAGGCGCCGTCGGGCACGTCGCCCAGCCACTTGCCGCCGTCCCAGGCGATGACCGCCCGGGCGGGGTTCAGGGGGTGGCCGGCCTGGTCCACCGAGGCGCGGTTGTAGAGGATGCGCCGGTTGGCGGGCCAGGCATAGGACCAATTGGGGAACAGGCCGATGTTGGCCTGCTCGGGGGTCTGGCGGCGGTCCTGGCGGGCGGCCTGGTTGCCCTCGTCGGTGTAGAAGCCGCTGAAAAGCCAGCAGCCGGCGGCCGTGGAGCCGTCGTCGCCCAGCAGGGCGAAGCCCGGCACCTGCTGGCCGGCCTGGTAGGTCTTGCCGCCCACGGTGGTTTCCTTGAGGAAAGTGCCGTTGAGGCGCCTGGCCACCTTGTGGGCGTCGTAGGCCCCGTTGCTAAGGTAATCCACGTAAAGGCCCAATATGGGCTCGGGCAGGGCGCCGCCCTGGCGGGCGTAGAGGGAGCGAATCTCCTGCCACAAGGCCAGCAGGATGTCGCCGTCGGACCTGGACTGGCCCAGGGGACGGGCGCCCGCCTCGCGCCACTGCAACCAGCGCCCCGAGTTGGCCACCGAGCCCGTCTTCTCCACGCTGATGCAGGCGGGCAGGAAGAAGACCTCGGTCTTGATCTTCTTGGGGTCCATGCCGGGACCGCGCCAGAAATCGGAGCTTTCGTTGTGGAAGAGGTTGACGTTGACCATGAACTCCAGGTTGCCCAGGGCCTGGCGGTTCTTGCCGGCGTTGGCCCCGCCGGCGGCCGGGTTCTGGCCCCAGACCAAGGCCCCCCGGAACCCGCCCTGACGCATGCGCTCGAACAAGGACAGCCAGGTGTAGTTGACGATGCTTACGTCGTCCAGCTTGGGGTGCCAGTTGTAGGCCGTTTCCAGATCAACCTGCTCGTAGACCGACTTTAAATAGGAGGCCGAGTATTTGGGGAAGTTGCCCCACCAGTTGGCGCTCTTGGGGTCGTGGCTGACCGGGGTGTTGGCCTGGTTGTAGGCCGCCAGGGTGGCCTGGGAGGCCTTGGGCGTGGCCAGGTAGCCGGGCAGGTTCTCGCAGATCAGGGCTATGTCGGTGGTGCCCTGCACGTTGGACTCGCCGCGCAGGGCGTTGACCCCGCCGCCGGCGATGCCGATGTTGCCCAAGAGCAGCTGCACCATGGCCATGGCCCGTATGTTCTGCACGCCCACGGTATGCTGGGTCTGCCCCATGGCGTAGAGCATGGTGCCGGCCTTGTCGGGCCGGCCCGTGGCCGCGAAGGTGCGGTAGAGCAGTTCCAGTTGCTCCCGGGGCACGCCGGTGAGGGCCGAGACGGTATCCATGTCGTAGCGGGCGTAGTGGGCCTTGAGCAGTTGCATGACGCAGCGGGGATGCGAAAGGCTGGGGTCCTCCCGGGGCGCGCCCTTCTCGTCCAGCTCATAGGCCCAGGCCTTGTGGTCGTAGGCCTGGGCGGCCTGGTCGTAGCCGGCGAAAAGGCCCTCGTGGAAGGAGTAGCCCTGGCCCAGCACCAGCGACACGTTGGTGTTCTCCAGCACGTAGGGCATCTGGTAGAGCTGGTTGTCCAGGATGTACTTCATCATTCCGCCCAAGAGGGCGATGTCGGTGCCCGAGCGGAAATGAATGTGGATATCGGCCTTGGCCGAGGTGCGGGTGAAGCGGGGGTCCACGTGGATCAGGGTGGCCCCGCGCTCCATGGCCCGGGTCACCCACTTGAAGGATATGGGGTGGTTCTCGGCGGCGTTGCTGCCCATGATAAGCACCACGTCGCTGTTCTTGATGTCGATCCAGTGGTTGGTCATGGCCCCGCGCCCAAAGGATTCGGCCAAGGCCCCCACTGTGGAGCTGTGGCAGATGCGGGCGTGGCTGTCGATGTAGACCAGGCCCAGGGCGCGCAGCATGGCCTGGTAGAGCCAGCCCTCCTCGTTGTCGATGGCCGCCGAGCCCACGGAGGCCAGGGCCTGGGTGCGGTTGACCACCTGGCCCTTGGCGTTGGTGCTCTCGAAGCTGGCGTCGCGCACGGCCTTGATCTTGGCGGCGAT
>JAKAGJ010000591.1 GCA_021815655.1 Deltaproteobacteria bacterium
AGGTGCAGGGCGTGGGGCAGGTGATCGTGGGCGGCAGCTCCCTGCCGGCGGTGCGCGTGGAATTGAACCCCACGGCCCTGAACAAATACGGGCTCAGCCTGGAGGCCGTGCGCGGCGCGCTCACGGCCACCAGTGTCAACCGCCCCAAGGGGCAGGTTTCCGATCAACAGCGCACCTGGGACATTCAGACCAACGACCAGTTGCGCACCGCCAGCGAGTATCTGCCCCTGATCGTCTCCTACCGCGCCGGCGCGGCGGTGCGCCTGTCGGACGTAGCCGAGGTGGTGGACTCGGTGGAGGACGTGCGCACCGGGGGCCTGGTGCGGGGCAAGCCAGCGGTAATACTACTGATGTTCCGCCAACCCGGGGCCAATATCATCCAGACCGTGGACAGCATCCGCCAGCTGCTGCCCCAATTGGAGGCCAGCCTGCCCGGCTCGGCCAAGCTGTCCATCCTGCTGGACCGCACCCCGCCCATACGCCAGTCCCTGCACGACGTGGAGTTGACCCTCATCATCTCCTGCCTGCTGGTGATCCTGGTGGTCTTCTTTTTCCTGCGCAACCTGCGCGCCACCATCATCCCCGGCGTGGCCGTGGTGGGCTCGCTCATCGGCACCTTCGGAGTGATGTACCTCTGCGGCCACTCCCTGGACAACCTCTCCCTCATGGCGCTGACCATCGCCACCGGCTTCGTGGTTGACGACGCCATCGTGGTGCTGGAGAACATCACCAGCCACATCGAGCGTGGGCAGCCGCCCATGCAGGCGGCCATCCAGGGGGCCAAGGAGATCACCTTCACGGTGCTGTCCATGAGCGCCTCCCTGGTGGCGGTCTTCATACCCATATTGCTCATGGGCGGCATGGTGGGGCGCCTGTTCCGCGAGTTCGCGGTGGTGCTCTCGGCGGCCATCCTGGTTTCCATGGTGCTATCCCTGACCACCACCCCCATGATGTGCGCCAGGTTCCTGAAACACGACCATGCCAAGGAGCCGGGCCGCCTGAGCCAGGCCATAGAGCGCTTCTTCCTACACGTGCGCGGCCTCTACCAGTCCAGCCTGGGCTGGGCTCTTAGGCATTCGCTGTTCATGCTGGGGCTCATCGCCGCCACCATGGCCATCAACGTCTACCTGTACCTCATCGTGCCCAAGGGTTTCTTTCCCGAGCAGGACACGGGCCGCCTCTCCGGCTTCATCCAGGCCTCCCAGGACATCTCCTTCCAGGCCATGAAGGACAAGTTGACCCAGGTGATGCAGGTGATCCAGACCGACCCGGACGTGGAATCAGTCACCGGCTTCACCGGTGGCGGCGGCGGCGGCGGCAACAGCACCAACTCCGCGCGCATGTTCGTCACCTTGAAGCCCTTCAACGAGCGCAAGGCCAGCGCCGGCCAGGTGGTAAACCGGCTGCGCAAGAAGCTGGCCACCGTGCCCGGGGCCCCCACCTTTCTGCAGCCGGTGCAGGATATACGCATCGGCGGCCGGGGCAGCAACGCCCTGTATCAGTACACCCTGCAAGGCGAGGACCTGGGAGAACTAAACGCCTGGGCGCCCCGGGTGGTGCAAAAGATGCGCACCCTGCCCCAACTGGCCGACGTCAGCAGCGATCAGCAGAACAAGGGTCTGCAATCCATGGTGGCCATCGACCGCGACACCGCCGCGCGCCTGGGCGTGCGCCCCCAGGCCATCGACGACACCCTCTACGACGCCTTTGGCCAGCGCCAGGTGGCCATCTCCTACACCCTGCTCAACCAGTACCACGTGGTAATGGAAGTGGCGCCCCAGTACTGGCAGCGCCCCGAGACGCTGCGCGACATCTATGTGCCGGCCCGCGGCGGCGCCCTGGTGCCCCTCAGTGCCTTCAGCCGCTTGCAGACCCTGCCCACCTCCCTGGCGGTCAACCACCAGAGCCAGTTCCCCTCGGTGACCGCCTCCTTCAACCTGGCCCCGGGTGCGGCCCTGGGCGACGCTGTGGCCGCCGTCAACGAGGCCACGCGCCAGATGGGCATGCCCGCCAGCATCCTGGGCAGCTTCCAGGGCACGGCCAAGGCCTTCATGTCTTCGCTGAGCAACCAGCCCTTCCTGATCCTGGCGGCCCTGATAACCGTGTACATCGTGCTGGGGGTGCTCTACGAGAGCTACATCCACCCCATTACCATTCTCTCCACCCTGCCTTCGGCGGGCATGGGAGCGGTGCTGGCCCTGCTGGTCTTCAAGACCGAGCTCTCCATCATCGCCGTGATCGGCATCGTGCTCTTGATAGGCATCGTGAAGAAAAACGGCATCATGATGATCGACTTCGCCCTGGAGGCCGAGCGCCGGGATGGCAAGACCCCGGAGGAGGCCATCTTCCAGGCCTGTGTGCAGCGCTTCCGCCCCATCATGATGACCACCATGGCCGCCCTCCTGGGCGCCATGCCCCTGGCCCTGGGGCACGGCGTGGGTTCGGAGTTGCGTCGGCCCCTGGGCATCGCCATCATCGGCGGCCTTATCATCAGCCAGATACTCACCCTCTACACCACCCCCGTGGTTTATCTTTACATGGACCGCCTGCGTATCTGGCTGGACCACAGGCGTCACGGCCGGGGCGCCCGTCCCCTGCGTCCCGCCGGCCCCAGCGCCGAGGGCGTCTAGCCTCGCCGCCGGCCTCCCGAGGCGTTTGGCCACTGCCTCCCGG
>JAKAGJ010000592.1 GCA_021815655.1 Deltaproteobacteria bacterium
GCTGCCCCGGGAACTGCGCCTTGGCCACGGTGTAGCCGTTCTCGGGGTTGGCAAAGGTGATGCGCTCCACCCTGCCCTCCAGGGTGGTCAGCTCAGCGGGCACGGGGGCGATGTGCGCATGGGGTTAACATAAACTAGAGGATTATCGGGAAGGGGCCGGAAAGTCAAGCAAAGGCCAGCCGGGAAAGAGTAAGTAGCCCCCTGGCGGGGGTTGGGGCTGGCTCAACTCCTCGCCCGGGCGCCAAGCAATCCAATTGGATGCCGGCAGTTACCCGGTTTTTGTGGCCTCTCCATCACGTTGGGTTGGAATTATTCTTCTTCTTCGTAACCCCTAGCAAGCAATTTCTCGACCAGGGCGTCGATGGCGTCGTCCTCGGAATCACCCACGGCTGAATAGCCATCGTAGGACGCCTCATATCCCATGTCATCGCTGCCCACGCCCAAGACCGTGGAAAAAGGCGGGGCCAGGGACTTCTTTACATAGATATCTGATCTAGTGAAAGTCTTGGACATCGCTTCCCCCCGTAATATATGAGCTATTAGCTCCAGTTAAGCGGCAACCCTCCATCGTCTCCCCACACCCCTAAAGCAAAAGCCCTCCCCGCCGCGTGGCGGAAAGGGCAGGCATGGCCCCCAGGCCTAATGAACCATATTTTAGGTGGATTTGGCTCTGATGGCAAGCCCAATCAGCGCAGGCGTTGGCTTGGGCGGTCAGGGGTATAGCTTCTTGGCGCACTCGGGACAGATGCCGTGGGTGAAGTCCACGTCCAGGTACTTCTTGAAATAGGCCTCCAACTCCTGCCAGTAATCCTTTTCATCCCGTATTTTCTTGCAATTGGCGCAGATGGGCAACAGGCCCCGCAGGGTCAGCAGCTCACTGATGTCCTCCAGGGCCAGCAGGACCAGTTGCTGTCCTTGGTAGTTAAAAGGCGAGGCGGTGACCAGAAAATTGACCATGCTCACCCCCTGACTAGTGACTATCTCCATAATCGCCTTTTGACGATAGGTCTGCTCACCCTCCAGGGCCTTTTTCACGGCGCCGCGCAACACGCAACTCTGGCAAGCTGCACTCCTGCCGCAGCCCTCGGGGGAAATGCGGGCATGCAAGCAATGCAGGAGGTCGCCGCCGCGCTGGCGCAAGAGACGCTGGCAATCGCCTCCGCCCAGCAGCATCCTGGCGGCCTTGTTGAAGTGCAAAGCCTGGACGTCATCATCCACCACCAGCAAGGCCGAGGGGCTGGCGTTGAACACCTCCAGGAAGATCGCTGTTTCCCGGTCGGATTGTGGAGGCATTGGGAGGCTCCTCCAATTGAGGACAATGGAGCGTGGAGAATTTGATGCTAATTATTCTGTATGTGGAACATATTTATTTTATTTGCTATTTTTGTTGGGCGCCGCCACGGTTGGCGTCAGGGCCAGGCCATGCAGCACCCCGTGGCAGCGGCAGGCCGTGCCCACCAGCCAATCCCCGCCCTGCCCCGCCAAACGCCGCCGCAGGGCCAGCATCTCGCTCACGGCCAGGCCGCCCACGCCCGGGGCCAGTTGATGGCTGCGCAGCACCGCCACGCCCCAGCCGGGCAGGGACAAGGCGGCCAGGCGGGCAAAAAGCGGCTCGCCCCGAGGCTGGCCGGTCTTGGGGCAGGTCTGGGCCGGCTCCGGGCAGTCATCGGGGCAGAGTGTATCGGTAATGCTAAGATATAATTGCCCTTCAGGCCCACGGCCCAGCACGGGCAGGTCGGGTTCCAGGGCCTGGGGCACGGGCAGCAGGCGCGGGTCACTTGGCCCCAGGCTGGCAAGCAGCCAATGAGCCAGGAAATGCTGGGGAATACAGGGCACTATCCAGGCCGGTGGCTGCTGACTGGCCAAGGCCCGCAGGGCCGCCGGCACCGCCGCCAGGGTCCAGACCGGCGCGTCCAGCTCCTCCAGGCCGGGCTGGGGGTTCAGCTCGGCCAGGGCCAGCACCCGGCCGGCCAGGCGCCGGCCAGCCAGGCGGCCGAAACGCCCCCCGCCCAGGATCAGCACATCAGGCGGGCCTGGTTTGGCGTCTTGACCTTGGCGCGTGGTCTGGCTCATGGGCTTATGCCCCCCGATTGTTGCCAAGGCTGGAGTCTTGCGGAGCGCCGGAGCGTTGACATCTCTTTGCGCCCAAGTGAACAACTGCCAGCCCTTGCCGGCTACCCGGCCTTGCGCCCCATGAATACCGCGAAGCTATAGTGCCTGTAGAGGCAATCCACGTCCTGAAAGCCGGCTTGGCGCAGCCAGGCCAACTGGTCCTCCAGGGGCGCCAGGCGGTCATAGGCCATGCGTTGCCGGGCCTGGGCCATCTGACCGGGGGTGATGCCGGCCAGGTGAACCTGACGCAGCCAGGTCTGGTTCTGGAACTCCCGCACCCAGGGCGAGGCGCCCAGCACCTGGTCGGCGTTGACCAGGACGCCGCCGGGGGCCAGCACTCCGTGCGCCTTGGCGAAGAGCGCGCGCTTGTCGGCATCCTCCAGGTGGTGGATGGACAGCGCGGATATGACCGCTTGGTAGGGTCCGCCCAGGTCGGCCTGGCGGTAGTCGGCCTCCAGGATGCGCACCCGCGCCTCCTGGCCGGCCAGGCGCGCCCGGGCTTGGCTTAGCATCTGGGCGGCCAGGTCCACCAGGGTCAGATGGGCGCAGGGGATGGCCTCC
>JAKAGJ010000593.1 GCA_021815655.1 Deltaproteobacteria bacterium
TATGGTCGCGCCTGGTACAGGCGGCCAGCGCCGTCCTGGAGGCCAAGCACGGCGGGCAGCCCGTTTCGGAGGCTCTGGCCGCCACGCCGCCAGCCGTGGCCGGCGCCGCCGCCGGGGCGGTGCGGTTCGGCCCCGCCAGCCAAGTGCGGCGTTTCCGCGCCGAGAATCAGGAACATTTCCGCAACCACCTCAAATACCTGCGCGTCATGATCGGCGAGGGCTTCTTCCCCCTGCTGCGCCTGTACGCCCTGCAGGCCCACTCCAGCCAGGAGTATCAGTATCTCATCGTGCTCACCGGCGAAACCGCCGAGTTTCTGCGCCTGAGCCACTCCGAGATCTTCCTCACCCGCGAGAAGGAGGTGGCCGGCATTCTTTTCGAGAACAATTTCAGCCTGGTCTCCCCCGACAGCTCGGTGGCCAACACCGCGGGCAAGGGCAAGACCCTGGGTTCGCCGGCAGAGTTTGAGCAAACCCTGGCCTTGATCCAGGCCGGGGCCTACGGCATCCTGGAGCAGCACTTCTCGCCGGAGCAATCCCAGCGGCTGGACCAAGCCGAGGGCAGGGCCCCGGCGCCAGCGGCCGCCCCGCCGGCGCCGCCGGCCCCCGCCGATACCTGAGGTATCATGTTGAGAGGGCCGCGCACCGCGGCGGGCCACCACGGACCTCCACCTAGCTGGAGGCCCACGACGGCCAAGGGAAAAAGAGGAGGCCCCCAATGAATGGCCAGGACGAAAAACAACCGGGAATGGATCGTCGACGGTTTCTCATGGTGTCCTGCGGCGCGACCTTGGCGTTGGTCTTGCACCGCGGCATCGCCGGCGCCTCCGGCGGGCAGGCGGGCCAGGCGTTTGTCGAGTCCATTTGTCCCCAAGACGAAAAGGCGGCCAACCGGGTTCTGATCGCCTATGCCAGCAGATGCGGCTCCACGGGTAGCATCGCGCAGGCCATGGCGGAGGCGCTGTGCGCCAAGGGCGCGAGCGCGGAGGTGCGTCTGGTCCAAAACGTCAAGGACCTCAGCCCGTACCAGGCGGTAATTGTCGGAAGCGCCATTCGCGCGGGCAAGTGGCTTTCTGAAGCCACGGCTTTTGTGAAAAGCAACCAAGACTCGCTAAGCGGGTTGCCCACGGCCTACTTTGTCGCGTGTCTGACCATGAGGGAGGACACGCCGGAAAATCGCGCCAAGGTCCTGGCCTACCTTGACCCGGTGCGCAAGGGCGCCCCCAAGATAACGCCCGTGGCCGTGGGCCTTTTCCCGGGGGTGGTGGATTTCAGCAAGCTGTCGTTCATGAATAAGACCGTGTTGGAGGCGAAGGGGATTTCCGAGGGTGACTACCGGAACCTGCCAGCCGTCAAGGGCTGGGCCTCTGAGGTGGCCCCCGCGTTCATGGCGGCGCGGCCCCGCGGGTAAAGCCGTGCCCAGGCGCATTGATAATAAGGCAATAAACCGCCGGGTCATTGGTCATGTCTCTGGTGGTGTTCGCGAAGGCATGCGACTTAAAGTTGGCATCATGATTCGGAGAAATTGGCGCGGCAATGCTTGCGATTATTTTTTATTAGGTCGCGGAGTGAAATCATGACCTGGCCGGCGGGCGGGGCCTTGAGGGCCTGGGTGGCGGCCTGTCTGCTGGCTGGGTTGTGCCTGCCGCTCGCGCCGGCCCGGGCCTTCGAGCCCATGACCCTGGAGCAGAGGATGGCCGCCGCCCCCGGCGTCCGCGAGGGCTATATCCACGTCAGCGGCGGCCGGGTGTGGTACCGGGTGCTGGGCGCCGACCGGCCCGGGGTGCCGCTGTTGGTGCTGCACGGCGGCCCCGGCGCGCCCCACGACTACCTGGAGCCCCTGGCCGCCCTGGCCCGCTGGCGGCCGGTGATCTTTTACGACCAGCTGGGCTGCGGCAATTCCCAGCGCCCCGTGGACACCGCCCTGTGGACCCTGAAGCGCTTCGTGACCGAATTGGCCCAGGTGCGGGCCGCCCTCACCTTGCCCAGGGTGCACATCCTGGGGCAGTCCTGGGGGGGCATGCTGGCCGTGGAATACCTCTTGACCCACAAGCCGCCAGGCGTGACCAGTCTGGTCCTGGCCGGCCCCTGCTTAAGCGCCCCGGAGTTTTTGGCCGACCAGCGCCGGCACCTGGCGGCCCTGCCCCAGCTGGCCAGGAATGTCATCCTGGAGGCGGAGCTGGCCGGCGAATACGGTTCCCCCGAGTACCAGGAGGCCATGATGGTCTTCTACCGCCAGCACCTCTGCCGCCTGGACCCCTGGCCGGCCTGTCTCAAGCGCACCATGGATAAAATGGGCCAGGAGGTCTACCTCCATATGTGGGGACCCAGCGAGTTCACCCTCACCGGCACGCTCAAGGACTACGACCGCGTGTCGCGCCTCAAGGAACTGGCCCTGCCGGTGCTCTACACCTGCGGCGAGCACGACGAGGCCACGCCCGCCACCACGCGCCTGTATCAGCAGGCCACGCCCGGGGCCCAGATGCGCGTCTTTGCCGGCGCCAGCCACGAGCACCACCTGGAGCAGCCCCAGGAGTTCTTGCGAGTGGTGGAGGAGTTTTTGGAGCAGGCCGAGAGGTAGGGAGGCCTGGCGCTGGGCGGGGGAGGGGACCAAATGAGAGGGCGGGGATAATCCCCGCTCCCACACCAAGAAAGACCGTCTTAGCGTGGG
>JAKAGJ010000594.1 GCA_021815655.1 Deltaproteobacteria bacterium
GGGCCGCCTGGTGCCCCACCACCACCACCACGCGGCCGGCGGAGAGATTCTGGGCCAGGTCCAGGGTATAGGCCAACAGCGGCTGACCGCCCAGGCTGTGCAGCACCTTGGGCAGGTCGGACTTCATGCGGGTGCCCTTGCCCGCGGCCAGGATAACTACGGCTAGCAAGGTGGG
This sequence comes from Deltaproteobacteria bacterium, assembly GCA_021815655.1. Lineage (GTDB taxonomy): Bacteria > Desulfobacterota > Desulfarculia > Desulfarculales > Desulfarculaceae > JACRDC01. The sequence goes on from JAKAGJ010000594.1 coordinate 176, forward strand.
TTCCTCCTCATCTCGAGCATGGTCATATCGGCGTATGGTAGGGGCATGCGGCCAGAAATTCAAGTGGGTAGCAGCTAACCATGATTTTTAGCAAAACCCGGGCGGGGATAAACCCCGCCCCTACATTAGGAGAAAACATCTCTTTATGTAGGGGCGGGGGTTATCCCCGCCCGTCTTTGATCGATACCCTTGCCTAACGCTTACTATTAACAGTTAATATCTTGAAAATGCGATTTAATGCGTCGCTACACACTCCAAATAAGGCAAGGGCTACCCATGGACTATTTTGCCGTTTGCGGAGGCTAAGTCAGCTGGCAATTGATCGAATGACCCGCGCCGGATTTCCTCCGACCATGGTGTTCGGGGGAACGTTTTGGGTGACTACTGAACCCGCCGCGACGACCGAATTTTCGCCCACCGTTACACCACCGATTATCGTCGCGCCAGCCGCGATCCAAACGTTTTTTTCAATCACGATGGGCCTCGCCACCACGAAGGCTCGCCGCTGAGAAGGTTCGATGGGGTGGCCAGACGTGATGATGCTCACGTTGGGCCCGATCATCACATCGTCGGCAATATCAAGCCCGCCAAGGTCATAAAACGTGCAGTTCTGATTGACGAAAACATTTCGCCCCACACCGATGTCCACCCCGCCGGCCGTGTAGAATGGAGGGATCAACACAAAGCTGTCGTCCACTTTCTTGCCGATGAGTTCGCTGAACAAGGCCCGGACCTCGTCCGCATCGTTGAACGTCAAACGGTTGAGCTTGGCGGTGATCGCCATAGCTCGCTTGACGCTTGCCAACATGGCCGCTGATTCCGGCGTTCCCCTGGGATTTAGCCTGGAGCGATCGTCATTAGCCATCGGCTATTTTTCTCCGGTGATAGGCGCATTAAAGCCACCAGTTGTCCAAATTTAAATTGAAATGTTGCTAGGAAAAGTAGGATGGCTTGCTTTGTGGCACTGGCAACGACACTGTTACATTATCTTTTCGGCGGCGCGTTTCGAGCCTTATTTGGCCAATTTTTCGATCCAAGAGGCTCGACCGCGCGCGCCAAAAAACGGGCGCCCCCCAAGGGGAGCGCCCGTGATGCTTCTTCAGGAGGCTGGAGTAAGGCTTAGGCGGCCTTGCTTCTCTCGGCCACCTTCATGCGCAGGATGGCGCGCTTGAGCGCGGCCTCGGCGCGGGTGTAGTTGATCTGCTCGCTGGCGGCCTTGGCCAGGCGCTGCTCGGCGCGCTCGCGGGCCTTGCGGGCCCGGTCCACGTCGATTTCCCGCGCCAGCTCGGCGGCCTCGGCCAGCACTGTGACCTTGCTCCCGGTCACCTCGGCAAAACCGCCGGAGATGGCCGCGTAGTCGGTGTTGTTGCCGTCCTTCAGCTTGAGCTCGCCGACGGCCAGGGAGGCCAGGAAGGGCACGTGGCCGTAGAGGACGGCGAACTCGCCCTCCACGCTGGTGGCCACCACCACCTCCACCTCCTTGCTGAGCAGGAGCCTATCCGGGGTGACGACTTCCAACAGGATTTTATTGGCCATGGGCTATGAACCCCCTACGTTAGCTGGCTTCGTGGCCGGGCCTTCACTGGCCTGGGCCTTGGGGCGGGGGAGGCCGGCCGATAACCGGCCTCCCCTTTTTTGCATACTAGGCGGCGGCCATCTTGGCGGCCTTCTCGGCCGCTTCCTCGATGCCACCCACCATGTAGAAGGCCTGCTCGGGCAGCTCGTCGTGCTTGCCTTCCACGATCTCCTTGAAGGCGCGCACCGTCTCCTCGACCTTGACGTAGGCACCCTTGATGCCGGTGAAGGTCTCGGCCACGTGGAAGGGCTGGGACAGGAAGCGCTGCACGCGCCGCGCCCGGCCCACGGTGAGCTTGTCCTCGTCGGAGAGCTCGTCCATGCCCAGGATGGCGATGATGTCCTGCAGGTCCTTGTACTTTTGCAGGATCATCTGCACGCGCCGGCTGGTCAGGTAGTGCTCCTCGCCCAGGTAGTTGGGGTCCAGGATGCGGCTGGTGGAGTCCAGGGGGTCCACCGCGGGGTAGATGCCCAGCTCGGCGATGGGGCGGCTCAAGACCACGGTGCCGTCCAAGTGGGCGAAGGTGGTGGCCGGCGCCGGGTCGGTAAGGTCGTCGGCGGGCACGTACACGCACTGCACCGAGGTGATGGAACCCTTGGTGGTGGAGGTGATGCGCTCCTGCAACTCGCCCAGGTCGGTACCCAGGGTGGGCTGATAACCCACGGCGCTAGGCATGCGGCCCAGGAGGGCCGAAACCTCGGAGCCGGCCTGGGTGAAGCGGAAGATGTTGTCCACGAACAGGAGCACGTCCTGGCCCTGCTCATCGCGGAAGTACTCGGCGGCGGCGAGCGCCGACAGGGCCACGCGGGCGCGGGCTCCGGGAGGCTCGGTCATCTGGCCGTAGACCAGGGCGGCCTTGCTGATAACGCCGGACTCGCGCATCTCGCGGTAGAGGTCGTTGCCCTCGCGGGTA
>JAKAGJ010000595.1 GCA_021815655.1 Deltaproteobacteria bacterium
CCTTCCCTTTGGCCAGCGTCGCCCCTGGGCCGTGCCCCGCGCCGTCGCCCCTCGCGGAGACCCGTGTCGCCTGGTTGTTCAGGGACGGAACGCGCCTGCCCGCCACGGGCCAGGCCATTTGACCCCCACCCCACGCGCCTTATCCTCAGCTCTGGTCCCTATCCAGGACCTCCCTGACGCGCTTGACCATGTCCGTGAGCCGGTAGGGCTTGGCGATGAAGCCCTGGGCGCCCGCATCTCCCAAATCGCGAGCTGTCAGGTGGGTGTAGTAGCCGCTGGAGATGATGACCCGGGCCGCCGGATCAAGCTGCAACAGGCTTTCCAGGCAGCGCTGTCCGCCCATGCCGGACATATTGAGATCCAGTATCACTAGGTCTATCTCCTGGCCGTGCTGACCGTAGAGCGACAGGGCCTCCTCGCCGCTGCCGGCCGCCAGGACGCGGTAGCCGAACATGCCCAGTATCTCCTGCCCCACCTTGAGTATGTCCGCCTCGTCGTCCACCAGCAGCACGGTTTCGCTACCGCCCGGTGAAGATAAATCCACGCCGGCGGGTAGCGGCTCCCGGCCTTGGCCCAGGTCGGCCAGGGCCGGAAAGTAGATATTGAAGGCCGTGCCCTGGCCGGGGGTGCTGTAGCAGGTGATGAGGCCCAGGTGGCTGTTGACGATGCCGTAAATGGTGGAGAGCCCCAGGCCGGTGCCCTTGCCGCTTTGCTTGGTGGTGAAGAAGGGGTCGAAGATGTGCTTCTGGTCCTCCTTGTCGATGCCATGGCCGGTGTCGGCGGCGCGCAACAGCACGTGGGGCCCGGGGCGCAGTTCGGGGTGGGTGCGGCAGAAGACCTCGTCAATCTCCACGTTCTCGGTTTGAAAGGTCAGTGTGCCTCCCTGGGGCATGGCGTCGGTGGCGTTGCTGGCCAGGTTGAGGATGATCTGCTCCAGCTGGCTCTGGTCGCCGTTGATGAGCCACAGGTCCGGGGCCAGTTGCAAATCCAGGCCGATCATCTTGGGGATGATGCGCCTGAGGAGCTGGCAGATCTGCCCCACCTCGCGGTTGAGGGACACCGCTTGCGGCTTGATCTCGCGCTTGCGGCTTATGGCCAGGAGCTGCTGGATCATCTCCGCCGCCCGCTGGGTCAGGTTGTCGATGCCGGCCAGGGTATCCTGGGCGCCGGCGTCCAGGCCGCGGCGCATGATGAGCAGTTGCACATTGCCTGATATGGCTTGCAGCACGTTGTTGAAATCGTGGGCGATGCCGCCGGCCAGGGTGCCGATGGCCTCCATCCTGCGGGCCTGCTCCAGCTGGGCCACCATCTTCTTGTGCTCGGTCACGTCGCGCAGCACCACCACGCTGCCGGCCAAGGAGCCGTTCTCATCCCGCCAGACCGACCAATTCATGGCCACGTGCAGGATGTCTCCCTGGCGGTTGTAACGGCGCGTCTCAAAATCGGAGCGGACCTGCCCCTGCTTCATCAGGGCGATCATCTCGTGGGTCTTGTCCCACTCGTCAGGAGGCACGTAATCCACCCGGCGCCCGGCCATTTCCTCCAGGGTCCAACCAAAGACCCGGGTAAAGGCCGGGTTGAGATACAGCACGTTGCCCCGCATGTCATAGAGCACCACCGGGTCGGGCGTGGCCTCCAGGATCAGGCGGTATTTCTCCTCGCTACGCCGCACCAGTTCCTGGGCCCTCTTGCTCTCGGTGATGTCCAGCACCGAGGTCACCTGGCCGGCGGAGAGGTCCCCGGCCTTGAGCATCGACACGGTAATCAGAACATCCATCACCTCCCCATCGCGCCTGCGCCACTGGGTCTCGAAGGAGGCCTCGCCGCCGACCAGCAAATCCCGGGGGATTTGGGCAGCCGTCTTGTCGAATACCTCGCTGCTGACATACAGGTCCCGGGTGCTCATGCCCAGCAGCTCCGGCAGGGAGTAGCCGGTCATTTCGCTCAGGCGCTCGTTGGCCCAGACTATGCGCCGCTCCGGATAGCTCACCTGGGCGATGCCACTGGGCGAGGCCTGGAGGATGCTGCGCAGGGTGGCCTCGCTCTTGCGTATCTCGTTTTCGGCCCGCACCCGTTGGCTGACATCCAGGGCGGTGAAGACCAGGCCCTGCTTGGGGTCTTCCGGAGCAAGGGGCGCGACGTTGATGAGGATATCCAGGGCGCGGCCGTCCTTGGCCCGCACCTGTGTCTGGAAGGTGGCGAATCCCTGGGCGCGGATTCCTTGCCGGGTGCGCTGCCCGACCAGGTTGTATTCATCCTCGTTGAAATACAAATCGCGTGTGGGCATGCCCAGCAGTTCATCAAGCTGATAACCGCAGATCTCCGCCATGCGCTGGTTGGCCCAGATCAGTTTTCTGTCGGTGTAGGCGATCATGGCGATGCCGCTGGGCGAGGCCTTGAGGATGCCGCGCAGGGTGGCCTCGCTCTTGGTGATCTCCTCCTCGGCCAGTTTGCGTTCGGTGATATCCTGCACGGTACCCACTATTTTGCTCGGCAGGCCTTGGGCGTCCTTGACCAGTTCAGCCCTGGATACCAGCCGGCGCAACTGCCCATCCGAAAGGCGTTGGATGGTGTATTCCTGCTCGTAGGGGGCGTCGTGCTTCAACATCTGCTCCAGGGCCTGGTCCAGGCGGGGCCGGTCGGTCCCCAGGGGCAATGAC
>JAKAGJ010000596.1 GCA_021815655.1 Deltaproteobacteria bacterium
GGGCGGGCAGGCCCCGGCGAGGGGCCGCCTGGCCGGGGGGCTGGTGGCCCTGGGGCTGGCGGCACTGTTGCTGCTGCCCCTGGCCTGGGTTTTTAGCAGCGTGCTGCGCCCCGGCCACGGCGTGCTGCCCTCGGCGGACGCCCATCGCCTCACCAGGGCCTATCCCGACGCCACCATCCGCGCCCGGGTCAAGGAGCGCCAGGCGGCGGACCTGGCCCGGCTCATGGGCTTTCTCGAGGCCAACCATGGCGGTGAACGCTATTTGTTGGCCACCTCCACCACCCAACTGGCGGCGCCCATCATCGTGCGCAGCGGCCAGCCGGTGCTGGCCCGGGGCGGCTTCCACGGCCTGGACCGCGCCCTTAAGCCGGCGGACCTGGAGAGGTTGGTGCAAGAGGGGCGGTTGCGCTTCGCCATGTTGGGAGACGTGGCGGGTTTAAGCCGGCGCATGGGGGCTGACCGGGCCGGGCGACCTCTGGCCGACTGGGTGCGCGCCCACGGCCAGGCCGTGGACCCCCGGCTGTGGCGGGCCTCGGGAAACCCGGGCCGGCTGGAATTGTTCGACCTGCGCCCCGGCCCGGCCCTGGTGGCCGGGGCCGGAGGCTGAGCGGCCGGCCGGCTAGCGGTGGGGCAGGAGCTTGGGCTCCGGGGCCTCCTCCTCCAACTCCGGCGAGGGCTCCTGACCGCCCTGGCCGTCGCCGCCCTCCAGCACCCGCACCAGATCCACCACCACCTGGGAGAGCACCTGGGCCTGGTGACGCATCTGCTCGGCGTTGTCGGCGCTTTGGGCCGCCTCGCCGGCGTTGCGCTGGGTCACCTGGTCCACCTGGCTCACGGCCTTGGCGATCTGCTCCAGGCCCACGCGCTGCTCGCCCGAGGCCGAGGCGATCTCGCGCACCAGGGAGGCGCTCTTTTGGGAGGCGCCAGCCATCTCCTTGAATTCGCTCTCGGTCTGCCCCACCAACGTCACGCCGGTCTTGACCTTGCCCAAGGCGTCCTGGATCAGGTCCTGGGTGTTCTTGGCCGCCTGGGCGGCGCGCATGGCCAGATTGCGCACCTCCTCGGCCACCACGGCAAACCCCGCCCCGTGCTCGCCGGCGCGGGCGGCCTCCACGGCGGCGTTTAGGGCCAAGAGGTTGGTCTGGAAGGCGATCTCGTCGATGGTCTTGATGATCTTGCTGATTTGCTGGCTGGCCGAGGAAATCTCGTCCATGGCCGTGCTCATCTGGCCCATGGAGTGGCCGGCGCGCTCCATCAGCCCCTGGGCCTGGTCCATCAGCTGGCGGGCGCTCTCGGCGTTCTCGGCGTTCTGGCGGGTCATGGAGGAAATCTCCTCCAGGGAGGCGCTGGTTTCCTCCAGGCTGGCGGCCTGCTGGGAGGCGCCGTCGGCCAATTGCTGGGAGGACTGCTGCGCCCCCAGGGAGGAGGAGTTGACCTGGTCCACCACCTGGTGCAGGGCGTCCACCGAGCGACGCAGGGGTCCGAAGGTGCTGCGGATGAGGTATAGCCCCCACACCAGCAAGAGGCCCACGGCCCCGGCGCTCACCGACAGGCCCAGGATGTTGCTCAGGCGCGCCGTGGACTGCATGTCGCCCCGGCTTTCCTCCTGCAAACGCTGGCCCCGGGTGGCCAGGGACTTGGCGGCCTTGTCCAGGGCGGCCATCTGGTCGCGGTTCTGCTTCCAGCTGTCGTAGAGCTTGGACTCCATCTCGCTCAAGGTCTGGTTTTCGGGCTTGAAGGCGTTCCAGCCCTCCACAAACTCCTTCTGCTTGATGTTGGGCAGGATGGCGCTGGTGTTGTATTCCAAGAGTTCGCGCTCATCCTTGACCTGCTTGCGCTCGGCCAGGAACTGCTTTTCATCGTTGCTCAGGAACAGGCCCTGCACGTTGAGGATCAGGCGGTTTTGCAGGGCCGTCATCTCCTTGGCGCTGGTGCGCAGGTTGGTGAGGAAGTCGTCCAGGCCGGTGCCCTTGTCCAAAAACAGCTCGCCCTCCAACTGGGTCAGGGGCTCCACCAGCTTCTGGCGGCTGATGGCGGCCAGGCTTAGGCCCGCCTTCAGCAAGGCCTCCCGGGACTTGAATATCTGGTCCACGGTGGCGCGCACCTGGGCGAAGATGTTGCGGTAGGCGCCTATCTCCTTGCCGGCGGTCTCCAATTCCTGGCGCACCTGCTCGGAGACGGCCTGGCCCTTGAGCTTGTCCAGGCGCTGGGAAACCGAGGCCAAGAGGCTCTCGGCCTGCTTGGCCAGGTCCTGGTTGCCCTCCTGCAGGAAGGTGCGCTCGGCCACGCGGGATTGCTGCAAATCGCTCAAGGCCTCCATGACGCCGGTGCTCAAGTTGCCGGCCCTCTCCACCTTGCCTTGAAAGATGAAGTTGCCGCCGGTGACCATGGCCAGGGCCGCCATGGCCAGGATCATGAACAGCACCACCTTGCCTCTGAGGCTCATGTCTCTCTCCCGTGCGCGTGGCGCAGCCTAGGCAGGCGCCAGTAGGTTCAGCTCGGGTGGGGCCGGACCCGGCCGGGGCGGGCCGGGCCGGCCCGGTATGGGCTACTTGTAGACCCCGGCTCCGAAGTACAGGTTCTGGCCCGGCACCGCCTCCACGTAGGAGGTCTTGAGCACCGGCTCCTTGGACCCGGGCTTGGGCCAGTAGTAATCCAC
>JAKAGJ010000597.1 GCA_021815655.1 Deltaproteobacteria bacterium
AAGTCCACCTTCCTCAACAAGGTACTGGGCTTCAAGCTGGCCATCACCAGCGACAAGCCCCAAACCACCCGCCACCGCATCCTGGGTGTGTACAACCAGGAGGGCCTGCAAGTGGTCTTCCTGGACACCCCCGGACTGCACCAGCCCCGCCGGGCCCTGAACAAGCTGATGGTGGAGACGGCCCTGGCCACCCTGCAAGAGGTGGACGCGGTGCTGTTCGTGGTGGAGGCGGGGACGCGGGGCATGGAGGCCGGCTCCAAGGCCGCCGGGGTGCTCACCGCCTGCGGCAAGCCGGTGGTGTTGGCCCTGAACAAGATCGACCTGCTGCCGGACAAGGCCGCCCTGCTGCCCATGCTGGAGGAGGTTTCCTCATGGGGCGACTGGGCGGCCATGGTGCCCATCAGCGCCCAGAAGGGCGACGGCACCCGCCAAGTGGTGGCCGAGTTGGCCAAGCGCCTGCCCCAGGGCGGGCCGCTGTTCCCCGTGGACACCCTCACCGACCTCTCGGAGCGCTTCCTGGCCGGCGAGCTGATCCGCGAGAAGGTCTTCAGGCTCACCGAGCGCGAGGTTCCCTACTCGGTGGCCGTGACCGTGGATCAGTTCCTGGAGCCGGCCGAGGAGGGGCGCCCAACGGCCGTCACCGCCACCATCCATGTGGAGCGCGGCGGCCAGAAGGCCATCGTCATCGGCAAGGGCGGGGCCATGCTCAAGAAGATCGGCACCGCCGCCCGCCTGGACATGGAGCGCCTCCTGGGCGGGCCGGTGTTTTTGGATCTCTTCGTGCGCGTGGAGCCCAAGTGGTCCCACCAGGACCGCGGCCTGCGCAAGCTGGGGTATTAACACCCCGAAAAAAATTTTGGCGCGGGGTTTTTCTTGAGGCAGGGGTGGGGGTAATCTCCGCCCGTCTGGCCGCGGGGCTGGCCAGGGCGGCCCGCCCAAAAGGAAAACGCCGGGTTGGGGGCCCGGCGAGTTCCAGAAAAGGAGAAAGGGTTTTTGAGAAGCTGGTGCCCGTATCCTTTGCAATGCGGGTGCCAACTCTGGGGGTAGGCCCTCTCCCTTGGCCTCCCTGGGTGCCGCTCCCGTTTGGCCCGCCGTTAGCCATCTCCATAATAATCAGCAATAGCCAGATGTTATCTCGAAAGACCCTTGCCAGACCCGGCACCACAATAGAGAGCGCCGGGTCTGGGGGACCCGGCGCTCTCTGAAAAGGAGAAAAGGGTTTTTTGAGAAGCTGGTGCCCTCCAGATAAGCAACTTCGGTGCCACCAGCGGCCCCCGAGGGGGCTTATTTTGTATTTACCTTTATTATCAAGTCCTTATTCTTGGGCGGCCTGGAGGCCTCCCGCCCTGCCGGTCAGGGGCCTGGCTAAGGCCGGTACAAAAATTTGTACCGGCGGCAGGGACACCTCGGGGGGGCGGAGGGATTAACTGCCCGATAATCTGCGTTATTGTGTGGTTCAAAAAACTGAACCGCCCCGGGCCTGGGGGTCAAAAAATTACACCCCTCGGCTAAGGCGTTGATATTACCAACCATGCTAAAGAGCCACCCCGGGGGCCGGGAAGGCCGCGCACAGCTCGGCCACCTGCAAGCGCACCCGCTCCAGGGTGGCGGGGTTGGCGGCGTCCCGGGCCACCTGGCCGATGAACTGGGCCACCTGGGCCATCTGGGCCTGACCCATGCCGCGGGTGGTCAGCGCCGGAGTGCCCAGGCGCACGCCGCTGGGGTCCTCGGCCGGCCGGGGGTCGAAGGGGATCTTGTTGGCGTTGGCCACGACGCCCGCCCGTTCCAGGGCCTCGGCCAGGCCCTTGCCCGTGTGCCCCTGGGCCGTGGCGTCGATGAGCACCAGATGGTTGTCCGTGCCGCCCGTGACCAGGGTGAAGCCCTGGTCCAGAAGCCCTTGGGCCAGGGCCTGGGCGTTCTTCACCACCTGATGGCAATACTGGCTGAAGTCCGGCCGCGCCGCCTCGCCCAGGGCCACGGCAATGGCCGCGGTGACGTGGTTGTGGGGGCCGCCCTGCACGCCCGGGAAGACCGCCTTGTCGATCTTGGCCGCCAAATCACTCCGGCACAGGATCATGCCCCCCCGGGGGCCGCGCAGGAGCTTGTGGGTGGTGGTGGTCACCACGTCGGCATGGGGCAGGGGATGGGGATGGTCGCCGGAGAGGCACAGCCCCGAGATATGGCTGATGTCCGCCACCAGGTAAGCCCCCACCTCGTCGGCTATCTGGCGGAAGATGCTGAAATCTATGACCCGGGGATAGGACGAGGCCCCGGTGAAGATCATTTTGGGCTGGAACTCCCGGGCCAGGGCGCGGGCGGCCTCGTAGTCCACCAGGCCCGTGGCGCGGATCAGCCCGTACTGGCGCACCTGGTAGAACTTGCCCGAGAAACTCACCTTGGCCCCGTGGGTCAGATGCCCTCCGGCCGCCAGGTCCATGCCCAGCACCCGGTCGCCCGGCTTCAAGAGGCCCAGATATACCGCCATGTTGGCCGGCGAGCCCGAGTAGGGCTGCACGTTGGCGTGCTCGGCTCCGAACAAGGCCCGCGCCCGCGCCAGGGCGATGTCCTCGATCTTGTCGACGAACTCCTGGCCCTGGTAGTAACGCCGGTGGGGATAACCCTCGGAGTACTTGTTGGTAAGAATGCTGCCCGT
>JAKAGJ010000019.1 GCA_021815655.1 Deltaproteobacteria bacterium
CTTCCAGGGTGTAGTGCAACCGGCGGGCCTTGCCGCCCAACTCGGTGTCCTTTTCCACCAGATGGACCTCGTGCCCCTGCTTGGCTATGGAGAGGGCGCAGGTCATGCCCGCGATGCCACCACCAACCACCATGGCCGCCTTGTTGACGGGCAGATCAATTTCGCGCAGAGGCTCCAAATAGCAGGCCCGCGCCACCGCCATGCGCGTGATGTCCTTGGCCTTACGAGTGGCTTCCTCCTTCTCCTTGGAGTGGCACCAGGAACAGTGTTCCCTGATATTGGCCATGTCGTAATAATATTGATTGAGCCCGGCCTCGCGGAGAGTGTCGCGGAACAACGGCTCCAGGGTACGCGGAGAGCAAGCGGCCACCACCACGCGGTTGAGGCCCTTTTCCTTTATCATGTCGGTGATTTGTTTGGCCGAATTAGTGGCGCATGAAAAGAGTTGCTCCTGGGCGTATACCACATTGGGTAAAGTCAGGGCATAGTCCACCGTGGAGGGGACATCAACCACTCGCCCAATATTCGCCCCGCAGTGGCACACAAAAACGCCGATTCGGGGCTCCTCCTGGGAAACATCCTTCTCGGCTGGATATAATCTTTCTCTGGTCAAATTTCCGCGACGGTAATCAAGGGCTTCGCCGCATTGAGTTCCGGCGCCACTGGCGGTAAAAACCGACTCTGGAATATCCATGGGCCCCTGGAAAGCCCCACTGGCGAAGATTCCGGGCCGCGAGGTGGCTAGTGGGTTAGAAGAATCGGCTTTGCAGAAACCGTGAGGATTAAGAGCAATGCCGAATTTGTCCGCCAACCCCTTATGGTCGGCCGGAGGATTCAGCCCGACCGACAGCACCACCATGTCGAATTCTTCTTCTTTTACTCCGTCGTCAGGTGTCGCGTATCGGACAACAACATTCTTGCTATCGGGAACCTCCCTGGCGATGGAGGCATAGCTCCTTATGAAACGCGTACCAGGAAGCTGTTGGGTCCTTTCATAGTAGCGCTCGAAATCCTTGCCGTAAGACCTGATGTCATTATGGAATATGGTGCATTCCGCATCAGCGTCGTGATCTTTGGTCAAGATCACTTGCTTTTGAGTATAAGTGCAACATACGGCTGAACAGTAGCTGTTATCTCCAGGTGTGACACGTCTGGATCCGATGCATTGAATCCACGCTATCTTGCGAGGGTGTTTCCTGTCCGAGCCACGCAGGATTTCACCCTCATATGGACCAGTAGCGCATAAAAGGCGCTCATAATCCATACTGGTTACTACATTATCATACTTGCCGTAGCCATATTCGCCGGTGACCTTGGGGTCGTAAACGTCATAGCCAGGAGACAGAACAATGGCCGCGACTTTAATCTCTAGTTTTTCAGCCTTTTGACGAAGATCGATCGCCCCAGCCTTGCACACTCCCTCGCAGATGCGGCATTTCTTTTCCTTGAGATAAATACAGCTCTCATCAATGTAGGCTATCAGGGGAATTGCTTGGGCAAAATAAATATGGACGGCTTTGTTGTTGGATATTTCCTGATTGAATTGATCGGGATACTGAACAGGGCAATACTCCACACAAGTGGTGCAGCCAGTGCATTTGTCCTCTATAACGTAGCGGGGCTTTTTTATTAGGGTTACCTGAAAGTCTCCAACCTCACCCTCCACGCGTTCAACTTCAGTATACGACAGGACCTCAATGTTTGGATGCCGGCCGACCTCGACCAGCTTAGGTGAGAGTATTCACATTGAGCAGTCGTTGGTGGGGTAAGTCTTGTCCAATTGGGCCATATGGCCGCCAATGGCAGGAGACTTTTCCACCAAGTAGACCTTGAAACCGGCGGTGGCCAGATCGAGGGAAGCTTGGATGCCGCTGATCCCACCTCCCACGACCATCACGTCGCCAAAATTTTTAGCCGACAGGTTCTGGCAAAGTTGTTTAATGTCAGCAGTTGCTGTGAGTTCTTTTTCCACCGCTTAACCCTCCTGGGTTTTTGCCGACGGTAGTGTAAAAAAATCTAGGTAGCGCGCGATGATTCTATATTACCTGTTGTATTATCTCGGTGATATCCTTAACCTCTATATCATGGACAACATCCAAGGTCAATTTGCTATCCTCTAGATTGGAAATGCAATAGGGACAAGAGGTGGCCAGAACTTTGGCCCCCACATCCATGGCCTGCCCCAGGCGGAGGTCAGAGAACCGTTCGCCCTTGGGGGTTTCCATCCAAATTCTGCCGCCGCCACCTCCACAACAAAGGCTATCTTGCAAGGTGTCAGGCATCTCGATCAATTGCAAGCCGGGGACTTTTGCCAATACTTGGCGGGGCTGGTCATATATGCCATTATGCCGGCCTAGATAGCATGGATCGTGGTAGGTAACTTTGTTGTTATACTCACCGCGCAGCTTTAACCTGCCCGCATGGATAAGGTCGAGCAAAAATTGAGTAATATGAACAATCTCAAAATTTACCCTAAAATCAGGATATTCATTCTTAAACGTATGATAACAATGAGGAGAAGAAACTAGTATTTTCTTGACTCCATTATCAATAAAAGTCTTGATATTTTCCTTGGCCAAACGCTTGAATAACTCTTCGTCGCCGGTTTTTCTGATGCTCTCTCCGCAACAATTCTCCGCCGAACCGAGTATCCCGTAATCAACGCCGGCCTTATTGAGAATTTCTGCCGTGGCTCGGGCGACTTTCTTGAGCCGGGGGTCAAAACTCAAGTAACAGCCTGGAAAATATAATAGTTCCATGCCTTCGGCGAAGGTGTTGACGGAAAGGCCTTCCGCCCACTTGCCTCTATTCTTGCGCTCTTCGTTTAGGGGATTGCCCTCGCCGATCAGACTGGCGCTTATGGTGCGGATGGGCTTGACAGGCGTGGGAAATACGCCGTATTCGGTAGCGATTCTACGCAAGGCCACGCCGGATTCGATTTGCCTTACGTCTCTCGGGCACTTCTGTGGGCATCGCCCGCAGGTGGTGCAAAGCCAAATTTCTTCGCTTTCTATCTCGGTCATGCCAAAGGTGGCCTGGCGAACAATTTTGCGCATGCTAAACGATCTTACCCGATTCCACGGGCAGACAGTATCGCATAGGCCACATTGAAAACATCGCTTAAAGGCATCGCCACCATTAGTTTTTATAACATCGACAATCTCTTTGTAGTCGGCGACGTTTTCCACTGTCTGTCCTAACCTGAAAAGTGACCTGTCAGTGCTAACCCTTGTTTTGCAGCGACATCCGGGCAACAGCGTCTATGATTTTATCCAGTCCGTACTTGTTGGCTAACGATTCCAGCCCAATTTCCATATTTTCAGGCTTCTCGTCGTCCTCGACTTCCTCTTCCCTCTCTTCATAAGTCAAAGCATCAACCAAACACCACTTAACGCATAGCGGCTCCTCTTCGCCTTCGCACATATCGCATTTCACGGGCAGGCCGGAGTCCGGCTCTTTAAAAAGGTCCCGTGAAGGGCAAGAGGCTCTGCAAAAGGCGCATTCCTCATATTCCTTGCCGTCGATGACATATTTGTCCCGGCCCATGCATTCAGCGGGGGTATACTCGCCGGCATAAATGGGGACATAGATATCCCGCAGGGGTTCCCGGACCACCCTTATTCGGGAGCGTGCCGGGTTGTTACTGCTATATTTGGGCGCGGCATGGAAGGCAGAGCAGATTACCTCGCAGGCTCGACAGCCATTGCACTTGTCCGCATCCACCTTTATCGTCTTTACGATTTTGGTTTTCTTTTCACCGGCCATGATTCACGTCCTTAGCTCAACTTCTATTCATTGACCGCTGGGCTGCCCGTGGAAAGAGACTCATCCTCATCTGTCAGGATTCCTCTCTTAATAAAGTCCTCCGCTACGTAATCCAAGCCCAATTCGTGCAAGGATTCCTTAGTGGGTATGCCTTCGTTGTTCCAGCCCTTGAACTTGTAATATGTATCCAACAGTTCCTTTTCAAGGTCTGGAAACCTTTTCTTCCAATGATTCTCGGGCGGTTTTTCGTCTTTTCTTCTCATGCCTCTTCTGATATTGATCGCTCGCACCAGGGTCCGGTATCGTTTGGCCGCTTGAGTAAGTTTGGCCTCGTCCATATCAACTCCGGTGCCAGCCGATATGAATTTGGGATAGTTGTGTATGTGGTATGGTGGCTTCAGGGGGAAGGAAGACAATCCGGCGCACATGCCCAGGGCGTCGTCGATATAGTGCATTCGTTCTTGCCAATCGACGATATCGCATGCCATTTGAGGAGTTGGGTAATAGGGGATCGACTTTTCTCCACGGGGTTCCCAGCCCAGGAAATAATCCTTGAACTTGTCATCAGGAACCTGGAACCAATCCTTCACAAAGGTTTCACGCGCCTCCATGGTGGGAAATGGAGCCTGCGGGAATTGCCCCTCTATCTGGGTGATGTTTATCTTCTCGCCCGTGGAATACATAAGGAAGTAGATGGGGTTCAGCATGCCCAGCTTGAGCGGCAACTGCTCGTGCTTCTTGATGTTGTTATGCGCGTAGGCCTCCGCCCCCTTGCCGATTTGCTTGGCCGCCCAATGGGTTCCATTGGCCAGGATATCTCCGATGCCCTCCCGCCGGACAATCTTGTCCAGCAGCCAACGGAATCTTTCATTGTTGTCGGTAGGGAACCCGGGCATGTCCGCATCGGTCAGGATGCCGTCTTCATATAATTCGACGGCAAAGGCCATGACTTGCGGGGCGGAAAACCCGTCCACCCCGTATTCGGTGGCGCTCTGCGCGATCCCCAGGCCGAATTCCAGGTCTGACATGGCGGCCATGGTATAGGTAAGCTTGGAGAAACATTTCATCATGTAGGTGGGAAGGCCGGGGGGGGAGATGGTCGCCCCGCAGGTCATGGGACAGTTGTAGCAACTGATCAGCCGCGTGCGCATGCTGTCCAGGGTTTCCATCCAGGCCTTGGCAATGTCATCGGTCCAGAAAACCTTGCGGCGGTGGCGCGAGTTACCCCAGGAAAAGTTTTCGGTGTGCCACTTTTCGTCATGGACTTTCATCTCTTGGGGAGAGCCGAGACCAGCCAGGATGGGCATGACGCCTGGAATGGGATTGGCATTGCGGAATTGTATGTATTTCAGGACATCATTGCACAGGTCCAAGAATTCCAGCGGCCGGGCGACATTGACGTCCTTGGTGCCGCGCACGACAATGGCCTTCAAGCCCTTGTCGCCCATCACGGCGCCGATTCCGCCGCGGCTGGCGCTGGAACGCCCCTGCTCGATGGAGGCGAAGTAAACCCGGCTCTCACCGGCCATGCCGATGGCCGCCACCTGGGCCTTGGGCTCCTTCAACTCCTGCTTTATAAGCTCGGCGGTTTCAATGGCGCCCTTGCCCCGCAGGTGGCTGGCGTCGCGAAGTTCCACCTTGTCGTTGTTTATCCACAGATAAACCAGATCAGGTGACTTGCCGCGGATTATGACTTTGTCGTAGCCGGCATACTTCAGTTCAGGAGCCCAAAACCCGCCCATCATGGAGAAGGCCATCAAACGGGTCTGGGGGGAGATGGTGGATACGATGGTGCGGTTGCAACCGGTGGCCGGCGTTCCGCACAAGAGTCCCGCGGCGAATATCAAGAGATTATCGGGAGAAAAGGGATCAACCTCGGGCGGCACCCGTTCCCAAAGTATCTTGGCGTTGGTCCCCAGGCCCCCTAGGTAAAGCTCCGTGTCCCTGGGGTCGGTTTCCACCCGCTCGATATTGCCTCGGGACAGGTCGATTTCCAGGTTGAAGCCGGTCTCCGCGTACCTCATTTTATTCCCTCTTGACGCTCAGCTTGCGGTGCGGCCGCTCGCGTTGGCCTGAGG
This sequence comes from Deltaproteobacteria bacterium, assembly GCA_021815655.1. Taxonomy (GTDB): domain Bacteria; phylum Desulfobacterota; class Desulfarculia; order Desulfarculales; family Desulfarculaceae; genus JACRDC01. Next base: position 5,844 of record JAKAGJ010000019.1, read on the forward strand.
ACGATGAAAGGATCCCTTGGGACCCGCGTTCCCGCCTCTGGCCGTCTCACAAAAGAGGAACAGAAACCCGTTGGCCGGATGGACCCCCGGACCGAGTCACGTTGCAGAATGCACCACAAGATTGACAAGTAAAACAGCCTATTAGCTAGCGTTAGTTATATTATAGCCATATTATAACTACCTGTCAAAAGAAAAATGGCGGGCGCTACCTGGGCAGAGCCCCTATCCGTTTGGTTTTCTATCCCGTTTCCCGAGGTTCAACAAGCACCAAAAAGCGTAAAAACGATTAGATAGCACATCGCCCAACCTCTGGTAAGGCCTGGGGCCGGGCGCCCGCAACCCGTCGCCGGGGCGCAAGGGGCGCTTAGGCATTGAAATCCCTCTAAGGTATGCCGATAATAGCTAATATAGCCTGTAGGCCTTGCAAAATGATGCTACCCTGATTGGGACGATGGGCCAACCGTCGTCCTGGCAACGCAGATGGCCCCTTCGCGGCTGCCATGCTGCCCACCATCCGCCATCCAACCCCGCACCGGGAGCAGAGCGTGCCGTCAAGGTTCAGCCCAGCCCTTGCCTGCCTGCTGATCTGCCTGGCCGCCGTGGGCTGCGCCCCGGCCGACAGATACAGCTATCAGGCCGTCAAGCAGGAATTCGCCCCCGTCGCCCCGGCGGCCTCCCCGCCCGGTCCGGTGGCCCAGGCCCCGCCGGGCCCGGACCTGAGCCAGCCCCTGGACCTGCCGGGGGCCATAAGGCTGGCCCTGGCCCAGAACCCGGACCAGGAGATGGCCCTGATGCGCATCCGCCAGTCGGAGGCCATGCTGGACCAGGCCCTGGCCGCTTTTTTGCCCATGCTCTCGGCCTACACGGAGTTCGCCCGGGGGGATGTGCCCTCGGGCTATCTCTTCAAGACCATCGACCAGCGCCTGCTGCCGCCGGGCACCAACTTCAACGACCCCGGCACCTTTCAAAACTGGGAGTCCGGCCTGCGGGCGCGCTGGAACCTCTTTCGGGGCGGCCAGGATTACCTGCGCCGCCAGATGGCCAGCCTGGGGCTGGACATCAGCCACCTGGACCGCCAGGCCCTGGAGAACTCCCTGGTGGCCTCGGTCATCAAGGGCTTCTACAACTGCCTGGCCGCGGGCCAGTTCGAGGAGATCGCCCAGCAGGCCGTGGAGAACGTGCAGGTGCAGGTGCGCACGGCCGAGGTGCGTTTCCGAGGCGGCGGCGCGCTGAAGTCCGACGTCCTAAGCCTCAAGGTGCGCCTGGCCCAGGCCCAGGAGGACCTGGTGCGAGCGCGCAACAACCGGCTCCTGGCCCTGGCGGCCCTGGCCAACCTGCTGGGCGCCGACCCCGACACCCGGCTGAACCTGGTCCCGGGCCAGGACCCGCAAGCCCAGGTGCCGCCGGTCTACTCCCAGGGGGTGGTGCAGGCCCTGGAGCACCGGCCCGAGCTCAGGAAGGTGCGCCAGCAGGTGGTCAGCGCCCGCCTGGCCCTGGAGGCCGCCCGGGCCGAGTTCCTGCCCCGCCTGGACGCCCAGGCCACCTACTATTGGGACGATCCCCTGGCCCAGTACCAGGGCGACCGCGGCAACTACACCTACGGCCTGCTCTTGAACTGGGACCTTTTCACCGGCCTGTCCACGGTCAAGGAGGGTAAGAAGGCCCGCGCCGCCCTGGGGGAGATGCTGGCCGCCGACCGCAAGGCCACCCTGGGCATTCAACTGGACGTCAAGAGCGCCTACCTGGGCTTGGCCGAGTCCCTGGCCCGCCTGGAGGTGAGCCAGGCGGCGGTGGACCAGGCCGCCGAGGCCCTCAAGCTGGTGGCGCGGCAATATCAGGGCGGGGCGGTGGATGTCACCCGCTACCTGGACGCCGATCTGAACCTCAACGCCGCCCGCGTGCGGTACGCGGCCGCTTCCTACGATGCCCTCAAGTCGCGGGCGGACATCGCCCGGGCCCTGGGCCAATGGAGCGAACTGGCCGCCAAGGAGCCGGGACGCCATGACTAGCCGTGAATCCAAGGGCAAGGGCCCGCGTTGGCTCTATACGGCCGGGGGCCTCTTGGCCCTGGTACTGATCGTGCTCTATAGCGCGGGGGTCTTTTCCCTGGGCAAGATCGGCCCCGGCTCCGAGCCCGCCGCGCCCCCCGCCGCCCCGGCCGGAGAAGGCCTCCTGCGCGCCGAGCTGGTGCGGGTGCCGGAGTATTATGAGGCCGTGGGCACCCTGCGCCCCTTGAGCGAGGCCACGGTGGAGGCCCAGGTGCCGGGGCGGGTGCTCAAGGTGCTGGCCCGGGCCGGCCAGGCCGTGGAAAAGGGGCAGCTCTTGGTGCAGTTGGATGACCAGCAGTTCCAGGCCCGCCTGGCCCAGGCCCGCCAGGGCCTGGCCGCCGCCCGCGCCAACTACGAGCGGGCCGAGGCCGAGTACCAGCGCGTGCGGGGCTTCGCCCAGGCCGAGGCCGCCACCCCCCAGAACCTGGAGCAGGCCAAGGCCGGCTTCCTGGGCGCCGAGGCCGGTCTGCGCCAGGCCCAGCAGATGGTGCAGGAGGCCGAGGTGGCCCTGGGCTACACCCGCCTGGCCGCGCCGGCCAGCGGCCAGGTGGTCAAGAGGCTGGCCGAGCCCGGCGACCTGGCCCTGCCTGGCAAGCCCCTAATCAGCGTGCAGACCATTGGCGGCCTGCGCCTGGAAGCCCTGGTGCGCGAGGGGCTCATCGCCAGGATAAAGCCCGGCCAGCGGCTCAAGGTCGAGGTGCCCTCCCTGGCCCCCGGCCTGTGGGGCCAGGTGGAGGAGGTGGCGCCGGCCGCCGACCCGGCCACCCGCAGCTTCCTGGTCAAGGTGGGGCTGGAGGGCGGCGCGCCGGGGCTGCACGCGGGCATGTTCGGGCGCCTGCTGTTGCCCCTGGAGGAGCGCCCGGCGGTGCTGGTGCCCCGGCAGGCCTTGCGGCGCGTGGGCCAGTTGGAGATGGTGCGGGTGCAAACCGCCCAGGGCTGGCAGAGCGTCTATGTCACCACCGGCCGCCAGGTGGACGGCCGCGTGGAGGTGCTCTCGGGGCTCAAGGGCGGCGAGACCCTGGCGGCGGAAGGCGGCGGCGATGAGTCATAGCCAGTCCCCCGCCGGGCCGCCCCAGGGTTGGGTGGCGCGGGTGGTGGAGACCTTCCTCTCCGCCCGCTACTCCATCCTATTCATGATCCTGGCCTCCCTGCTGGGCTTCTGGGGCGTGCAGGCCACCCCCCGCGAGGAGGAGCCCCAGATCGTGGTGCCCATGGCCGACGTGATGGTGCAGGCCCCGGGGGCCAGCGCCCAGGAGGTGGAGAAGCTGGTGGCCACCCCCCTGGAGCGCCTGCTTTGGCAGATAGACGGCGTGGAGCACGTCTACTCCATGAGCCGCCCCGGCCTGGCCATGGTCACGGTGCGCTTCTTCGTGGGCCAGGACCGCGAGCGCTCGCTGGTCAAGCTCTACAACAAGATTTCCATGAGCGTGGACCAGGTACCCGGCCTGGTGCGGGGCTGGGTGGTCAAGCCCATGGAGATCGACGACGTGCCCATCCTCAACCTGACCCTCTACTCGGGCCGTTACGACGACCACGCGCTCAGGCGCATCGGCGAGGAGGTGCTGTCCCGTCTGGCCGAGGTGCCCGATATCTCGCGCACGGCGGTGGTGGGCGGGCGCGGGCGCGAGGTGCGGGTGGAGTTGGACCCCGGGCGCCTGGCCGGGGTGGGCTTAAGCCCCCTGGCGGTGCGCCAGGCGCTGGTGGGCGCCGACCAGTCGGTGCAGGCCGGCCAGTTCAGCCAGGCCGACCGCAGCATCAGCCTCACCAGCGACGGCTTTTTGACCTCGGCGGCAGAGGTGAGGCACCTGGTGGTGGGGGTGTACCAGGGAAGGCCGGTGTATCTGCGCGACGTGGCGGAAATCCGGGACGGCCCCGCGGAGGCCTTGAGCTACACCCGCCTGCGCCATTCCCAGCGCTACGCGGCCGACCACGGCCTGACCGAGCCCCCCGACGGCTACCCCGCCGTGACCCTGGCCCTGGCCAAGAAGAAGGGCACCAATGCCGTGACCGTGGCCGACAACGTGCTGGCTCGCCTGGAGCAGATCAAGGCCGAGATCATCCCCGCCGGGGTGGAGGTGGCGGTCACGCGCAACAATGGCCGCACCGCCCAGGACAAGTCGGACGAGCTGATCCACGAATTGGTCTTCGCGGTGCTGACCGTGGTGGTGCTCATGGCCTTGACCCTGGGCTGGCGCGAGGCCCTGATCGTGGCCCTGTCGGTGCCGTTGTCCTTCGCCCTGGCCCTGTTCGTCAACCACCTCTTGGGCTACACCATCAACCGGGTGACCATGTTCGCCCTGATACTCTCCCTGGGCCTGGTGGTGGACGACCCCATCATCAACGTGGACAACATCCAGCGCCACATCCTCATGGGCAAGCTCAAGCCGGCCCAGGCCACCCTGGCGGCGGTCTCCGAGGTGCTGCCGCCGGTCATCATGTCCACCCTGGCCATCATGGTGGCCTTCCTGCCCCTGTTTTTCATCACCGGCATGATGGGCCCCTACATGGCCCCCATGGCGGCCAATGTTCCGCTCACCGTGGGCTTCTCCCTGGTCTGCTCCCTGACCGTGGTGCCCTGGCTGTGCTACCTGCTGCTCAAGGGCCTGGCCCCCAAGGAGGGACCGACCGCCGGGCAGGCCCAGCACGACCCCACCCCGGAGTGGATCAGGCGCGGCTACCGGCGGGTGGTGGAGCCCTTCATGGCCTCGCGCGGGCGGCGCTGGCTGCTGGCCGGCGGCATCCTGCTGGGCCTACTGGGCTGCGTGGCCCTGGTGGCCGGCCGCCAGGTGCCGGTCAAGATGCTGCCTTTTGACAACAAGAGCGAGTTGCAGTTGGTCATCGACCTGCCGGCCGGCAGCACCCTGGAGGCCACCGACCGGACGGTGCGCGCCTTCGAGCGCTATCTGGCCCAAGTGCCAGAAGTCACCGAGACCATATCCTACAGCGGCCTGGCCTCGCCCATGGACTTCAACGGCCTGGTGCGCCACTACTACCTGCGCCAGGGCGGCAATGTGGCCGACATCCGCATCAACCTGGTGCCCAAGGAAAGGCGCCGGCAGCAGAGCCATGAGATAGCCCTGCGCCTGCGCGACGGGCTGACGGCCATCGCCGCCCGC
>JAKAGJ010000598.1 GCA_021815655.1 Deltaproteobacteria bacterium
TCCTGTGGAACCTGCACCGCCAGGTACACCCTTTCTTGCGCGGCCAGGCCTACCTGATCTACGCTTTTGCCCTGGATCTGGCCGGCGGGGTGCTGCTCTTGGCGGTGCTGGGGCTCCTGGCCCGGCGGCTCTGGCGCCCGGCTGGCAACGGGGCCGGCAGGGCCAGCTTGGGCAGCCTGGGGCTGCTATGCTGGGTGGGGCTCAGCGGTTTCGCCGTGGAGTACGCGCGCCTGGCCGCCACCCGCCCCGACTGGGCCGGGGCCGAGTTCCTGGGCTGGCTGCCGGTGCGCCTGTGGTCCTGGGGCGGCCCATCCGACGCCTGGCTGGGGGTGGTCTGGTGGTCCCACGCCTTGCCCGCCCTGGTCCTGGTGGCCTGGCTACCCCGCCTGCGCCTCTGATCCACGGCCCCAGCCATAGCCGACAAGCCTGCTGTATTATCAGCCTGCCCGATAGTGTGTCGCTTTAAGTATCAACCCTTCGTATTTGACTTGGCCTAACCCATCGGTAAGATGAAGCATATGATATTGTCCCCTAAATAGTGGGACTATGCGTGCTCCCAAGCTCCCGATGAAAGGCCTAAAGTCCTGCTAAACACCATTACCCATCGCCAACGCCTTGGCGCCTGGCTCTACCTGCTGCTCCGTCTGGGGTTGGGGCTGTTGTTCGTCTGGGCCGGCGCGCTCAAGCTCTGGGACTGGCAGGCCTTCGGCGTGGTCCTGGCCCGTTACCACCTGCTGCCCGAGCCCCTGCTGCTGCCGGCGGCCCTGGGCCTGCCGCTGCTGGAGATAATGGCCGGCCTGGGCCTGATGGCGGAGGTGCGCGGCAGTCTGAGCTTGGTCAGCGGCCTGCTCCTGGTCTTTGCCGGGGCGCTATGGTTCGGGGTGCTGCAAGGCCTGGAGATCGACTGCGGCTGCTTCTCGCCCGGCGAGTTGGCCGAGCACGACGGCTTGCGCCAGGCCTTATATCGGGACCTGGGGCTCCTGGCCCTGGCCGCCTATCTGTACTGGTGGCGTTGGCGGCGGGGCGCCGGATTCCGGTCCCGCGGCTGGCGTTTTAATTACAACCCCCCGCATACCGAGGAGATTAGCGGATGAGCAAGCTCAAAACCCTGGCCCCCCTGCTCCTGGCCGCCCTGCTGTGCCTGGCCTTGGCCGCCCCGGCCTGGGCCATCTTCGACAAGGAGCTGGAGAACGAACAGATGGTGATGAACTTCTACAATGAGGTTCAGCGCGGGGGCTACAAGGTGGTGGACACCGCTCAGTTGAAGCAGTGGGTGGAGGCCAAGAAACCCATGCTGATCGTGGACACCATGCCCCTGGAGGCCAGCTACAAGAAGCAACACATCCCCGGCGCCGTGCAGTTCGAGCTGCCCATCCCCGAGATGAAGGAGATGCCGGCGGCGCAGCAGGCCGAATTCACCAAGCTTCTGGGCGCGGACAAGGACCGGCTCTTGGTGATCTATTGCGGCTTCCCCAAGTGCACCCGCAGCCACAACGGGGCCATGTGGGCCGTGAAGCTGGGCTACAAGAACGTGTACCGCTACCCCGGCGGCATCAAGGCCTGGGAGGAGGCCGGCAACCCGGTGGCCAAGGTCCAATGAGGCCGGACAGGTCCTGGCGCTCTGGCGGTCTGTAACCAGCGGTTGACCAAATCGGGCGGGGGAACCCCCGCCCGTCTCTTTTTGTCCCCCCCCACCGGGAGCCGTCAGCGTCCACCAGCGGGAGGGCGTCAAGCGGCTCGCATATGCCCACGGGGGGCACCCCCTCCCAGCCGGGGGCGCGCCCGGCTCAGACCTTGCGCACCAGGCCCACCATAACCCCCAGGATGCGCAGGCTATCCTCGGGGCGCACCTTGATGGTCTTGACCAGGGGGTTGGCGGCCCGCAACTCCACGCCATCGGCCACGGGGTGGAAGTGCTTGAGGGTCACCTCGTCCTCCAACAGCACCGCCACCACCTCGCCGGAGAAGGCGTCGGCCTGGGAGCGCAGGATCACCAGGTCGCCCTCCTGGATGTGGTCGCCCACCATGGAGTCGCCGCGCACGCTCAGGGCGAAGAAGCTGCCATGGCCGAAAAAGGTGGGGTCCAGGTCCAGGTACTCGTCGGCCTCTTCCACGGCCAGCATGGGCTGGCCGGCGGCGATGCGCCCCAGCAGGGGGATGTGCTTGGCATGGCCCACCACGTTCAGGGCCCGGGGCAGGCCGGGGGCGGCTCGCAAAAAGCCTTTCTTTTGCAGGGCCTTCATATGGTCGTGCGCGGCGCGCGGCGAACGGAAGCCGAACTGGGCCGCCACCTCGCGCACCGTGGGCGGATAGCCCTGGCGCGACAAGAAATTGTTTATGAATTCCAGTACCTGCGCCTGGCGATCCGTCAAGCCCCGGGTCATGGCCGCCTCCTGCAAGATATGGTCGGTGCGCCTGCCGGCGGCCTAGCCGCCACCGCAGTTTCCAGGCGTTGCCCGGACGAATTCATACTATACGCAGGTTTAGGTTAGGGTCAAGGGTAAATTTGCCCGCCAGGAGTTGGCGGCTCAGGCCTGGGGCAGGCTCAGACGCGGGGGGCGGTGGCTCATGACGGCGCTGAGGCGCCGGGCGCAGGCCAGCACCGGCCCGCGCAGACGCTGAAACAGCGCCCGCCCGTCTTGGCGGTGCTTG
>JAKAGJ010000020.1 GCA_021815655.1 Deltaproteobacteria bacterium
GAACATCCGCCCAACGGTAGCGCACAAGCCGTCCTAGCTTGACGTAAGGAATCCCTCGGCGGTGGAACCTATCTCCACGGAGGGTACTTACAGCCCGGCCGGTGGCCTCGAACACCTGGAATTCGTCAAGCAGGGTGTTAGGCTGATAGGTTGCCGGGTCCAAAACCCGGGGCTGTGGGCAGCGGCGGTTGGAGCCTTTGGTAGTTGGCGATTGTTGCATGGCGTTACTCCTTACTCATAGTTTTCGGAGAGTATCGCCAGGTTGACTTAACACGTCACAGTGCAGAAACCTCTCTGGTTAGAGAGCTTCCTGCTTGATACACACAAATTTGGGTTAATGTAATTAAAAACGGTGCCTTAGGGCGGGCCTGGCCAGGGCTGGGATGGACTCCTGTGAATATTCGTAGCCGAGTGCTTCTAAGGTAAACCATACCAGCCGGCCAAATTCTGATAGCCCCCCGCTGTCGGGGTGATAGCTAGCCTTGGGCTCTTTGCCCGTCTCTTTTTTGTAGAGGCATCCCAAAAACATTATAAATTCATGCCGGGCAATGGGTTGGCGACGGCCACTTTTACCTGTGGTCTCCTCCAAGCCAAGAGTGTTAGCAATCATCCCCATACGAGTGATAGTCTGCATAAACTCGCCGACGACCTTGCGCCAGTTGACATGATCCTGAATGGCACCGATAAGTTTCTCCCAATTGACGCCATTGGCAGTACCGTCTTGGTCCGGGGGATAGGGCCAAAGCTTCAGTTGCTCAGCAAACGGCAGTGCGTCCCAAGCGACGACAAACTCATTGGCGGCGGCAGACAGTCTTCTATGCGATTTGCTGATAGATGAAGGGGCAAACCGCTTCCCCCTCGGTCGATGCTCTCCGCTCATTAAGAGAACGATCCCAAACAAATGGAGAGTCTCGAGGGCTTGCTCACTGAAGGCCACGCCTGCATCAGCGGGGGCTTGTTGTAGCGCCTCTAGGGCTTGGCGAAAATCATCATCGTCCATGGCGCCGTCTCATCGAATTTACCTCCTGTGGTTGGCGCGGCATGGTGGGCGGGTCCGCCTTTTCGATCGGCCGAGCTAGCCGCATCACTATTCAATCTCCTATTTTTTTCTAATCCTCAATGGGCTTCAAGCTAACCACCTTCCCGCCAGCCTCTTGCCCTTGAGCGGCCCGGCCGACAATCTCCCCGGCCAGGTTGGATGCCGAGCGCAAGGCGTCGTCTCTCAGATGGGCATATCTCAACACCATGTTGGGGCTCTTGTGGGTCAGGAGCTTTTGCAGGGTCATAAGGTCTACCTGGCCGCTGGAGGCCAGCATGCTGGCGTAGACGTGGCGCAGGCCATGGAGGGCGCGGAAATCAGCAGGCAGGCCAGCCTTGGCCTTAAGGCGCTTCAGCGTCTTGTTGATATCGGCCCGCTGGCCTCCATCGCGGCCTGGGAAAACAAAATCGCTGGTGCGTGGCAGGGACAGAAGCAAGTCCCGGGCTGCATCATTCATGGGGACCCGCTGGTCCTGGCCTCCCTTGGGGTCTACCAGGGAGATGAAACCGCGCTCAAAGTCAAGATGCGACCACTGGAGGCGGAACATCTCCCCACGCCTCATGCCGCTGTAAAGGGCCAACAGCATCATCTTGCCAGCGTGGGGGTGGGGGTCCTCCAGGGCGGCCTTGACCAGGGCGGCCAACTGGTCCGGGGCCAAGTCCTCGGTTCGCAGGTTGTTGACCCTGGGCATTTCAATCTTGAAAGCTGGGGCCTGGCATAGGTGCTTCCGCACCCCGAAATTGACCAGCCGGCGCAACAGCTCCAAGGCATTGCGGACGGTGGCCGGCTGGTGGCCCTTGGCCAGCCTGAGGCGCAGCCGGTCCACGTCCAGGGGGACAAGCTGGGAGGGTTCCTTGTCGCCAAAGGCGGGCTTCAAGTGTAGCTGGTAACGGTTTTCGTCGGTGACGATACCCTTCAGGTCTGGCGTCTGGCGCTTGTATTCGTCCCACAGGCGGTCGAAGGTCCAGCGGTTAGCTTCGGCTTGCGCCAGGCGCTCGGCTTCTTCGCGCCGCGCCTCGTTGCTGGGAGCATGGCCAAGGATTCGTTCAGCCCTCAAGGCGGCGGCCCTGGCGGGGGTCATGTCATGTTGATGCTGACGCCCGGCCTTTTCCTCTACCGCCTTGCCGTCCTTTCGGTAGCGGATGTAGTAAATGCGCTCCGGCTTGCCCGTGGTCAGGGAGGTTCCCTCGACATAGACCACCCCGGGGTATTGGGTCTTGATTCGCACCTGCTTTGGCATGGTGGCTCCTTTCGCCTGGCCTGGCCTTCCCCCACATTTCCCCCACACACTTTCGAGAATACAAGGGCAACCAAGGCAAGTCAAGAGCAATACCCAGCCGCCAGGTCAACGTTATGTCCCGCTTAAATAAAGGCTTAATCTAAAATGGGGGCAACCTAAGTAAACTGGAAGAAAAGGGCTTGAAAGGCTATCCCTCCGGGCTCATAACCCGAAGGTCACAGGTTCAAATCCTGTCCCCGCTACCAAAATAAAAACAGGGCCTTGGGAGCAATCCCGAGGCCCTGATCCATTGTGGGCCCGCCGAGCGGCTGAGCTTGGTCCCGGCGGGCCTTAGCCGGCGGCGCTCAGCAGGGCCAGAAACTCCGCCGGGGGCAGGGGCCGGCTGAAATAATAGCCCTGGTACTCGTCGCAACCGTTGGCGCGCAAAAAGTTAAGTTGCTCCAAGGTTTCCACGCCCTCGGCCACCACCTGCAATTCCAGGGCGTGCCCCATGGCGATGACCGTCTGCACGATGGCGGCGTCGTTCAAGTCGTGGGTCAGATCGCGCACAAAGGTCTGGTCGATCTTGAGCGCGCTCAGGGAGAAGCGCTTCAGGTAGCTGAGCGAGGAGTAGCCGGTTCCGAAGTCGTCCAACGACAAACGCACGCCCATGGAGGCCAGGCCCACCAGCTTGGCGATGGCCTTGTCGACGCTCTTGATCATGGCCCCCTCGGTGATCTCCAGCTCCAGGCAGACCGAGGGCAGCCCGGTTTCCCGTAGTATCTCCTCCACCATCTCCACCAGGTTGTCCTGCTCGAACTGGCGGGGTGAGAGGTTGACCGAGACGCACAGGTAGGGGTGCCCGGCCTGGCGCCAGGCCTGGGCCTCATGGCAGGCCCGGCGCAGAACCATCTCGCCGATGGGCAGGATCAGCCCCGTTTCCTCGGCCAGGGTTATGAAGGCCCCGGGCATCAACAGCCCCTGGCCCGGGCGCTGCCAGCGCACCAGGGCCTCCATGCCCACCACGCGGCCGCTGGCCACCTCCACCTTGGGCTGATAATGGGCGATGAACTCGTCCTGCTCAAGGCCCTGGCGCATTTGCGATTCCAGGCGCAGACGGTGTTGTATCTCGGCGTTGAGGGCGGGGGTGAAGAGTTGGAGGTTGTTGCGCCCCTGGTCCTTGGCCCGGTACATGGCCATGTCGGCGTTTTTGAGCAGGGTTTCGCTGTCCTTGGCATCGTCGGGAAAAAAGGTGATGCCCATGCTGGTGGTAATGAAAAGCTCCTGCCCCTGGATGAGAAAGGGCTCGGCCAGGGCCTTCAAGATGCGCCCCGCGGCCTCCAGGGTGTCCTCGGGCCGGGCCACCTCGCGCAGGATCATGGTGAATTCGTCGCCGCCCAGGCGCGAGACGGTGTCGGTTTCACGCAGACAGCGCTTGAGCCGCCGGGCCGTCTCTTGCAGCAATTGATCGCCGGCCTGGTGCCCCAGGCTGTCGTTGACGCGCTTGAAGTTGTCCAGGTCCAAAAATACCACCGCCAGGCGCTCGCCCTCGCGGTCGGCGTGGGCGATGGCCTGGCCCAGGCGGTCCTTGAAGAGCACCCGGTTGGGCAGGCCGGTGAGCGCGTCGTGGAAGGCCTGGTGCTTGATGCGCTCCTCCTGGCTCTTGATGTCGGTGATGTCGTGGAAGATCACCACGTAGTTGGCGATGCGCCCCTGGGAGTCCTTGACCAGCACCACGTTGAGCCATTCGGGATAGGCCTCGCCGTTCTTGCGGCGGTTCCAGTATTCGCCGCTCCAACGTCCCCGCTCGGCCAGGCTGGCCCATATCTCCTGCAGGAACTTGGGGTCATGCCCCTCGGAGCGAAAGACGTCCAGGTCCTTGCCAATGATTTCCCCGGGCCCGAAGCCGGTGATGGCCGAGTAGGCGGCGTTGACCATGTGCACCTTGCCCTCGGGGTCGGCGATGATGATCCCTTCCAGGCTGTTCTCGAAGACGGTGCTGGCCATTTGGCGCTGGTGCTCCAGCTGCTTGCGCTCGGTGACGTCCTGGCCGTAGAAGTAGATCTCGCCGGTGTCGGAAACCGGCGTGGAGGTGAAGATATAGTTGCGCCCCTCAATTTCCACCTCGAACTCCCGGCCGGAGGAGGAGGCGGGTCCCCGGTCCAGGCCGGGCAACAGGATGACCGGCGCCGGGCTCCCCTCCTGGCAGTTGCCGTCGCCCAGGGACAGCCGGCAGGCCTGGTTGGCGTAGGTGATGATGCCCTGGGATGAGACGCGCAGCACGGGGTTGGGATTTTCGTCGGGGAACTTGGCCAGCACCCGCATGGATTCCTCGGCCCGCTTCAGCTCGCTGATATCCATGCCATAGATGTTGACGTAGCCGGCCTGGGCCACCGGCACGAAGGACAGGCTGAAGATGCGCTCCCCGGCCCGGACCTCGGTGGTCTGCAAGGCGCTGGTGGCCAAGGCCCAGGAGGAGGCGTCCCGCAGGCCGCGGGGCTGCTCCTGGTCGTCCTCGCGGTCGCACCACAGCAGTTGCAATAGGCGGGAGGCCGGCTGATTGGCGTAGAGCAGCGAGCCATCGGGGGTGAAGCGCATCACCGGGTTGGGGTTCTCGCCGGGGAAGCGGGCCAGGGAGGCGATCTTCTCCTGGGCCAGCTTACGCTCGCTGACGTCCATGGCGATGGCGATGGCCAGGCGGCGGCCATCGGCGGTGAGCCCCAGGGGCGAGCCGCTGAAATGCCAGGTGAGCAGGCGTCCGTCCTTGGCCCGCACCGCGATCTCCCCGAAATCCTCGCGGCGGTCCAGGTGATAGAGCATCTCGATGCTCCGCCGCGCCTGCTCGGCCTGCTGGCCATAGGCCAGTTGCGTGAAGCGGGCCAGGGTTGGTATGTCGGCCAGGGTGTAGCCGCTCAGCTCGCTGAAAACGTCGTTGACCATGAGTATCTCGCCGTCGTCGGCGTGAATCAGCATGGGCAGCGGCGCCCACTGCACGGCCCGGCGCAGACGCTCCTCGCTGTCGGCCAGGGCTTCCTGGGCCGCCTGGCGCTGGCTGATCTCCCGTTGCAGGTCGCGGTTGGCCGCCTCCAGCTCGCGGGTGCGCTCCTTGACCTTTTTCTCCAGCTGGTCGCGGGCCTCGGCCAGGCGTTGCCGGACCAGGACCTGCTCGGTGATGTCCATGGCGAAGATGGCCACCTGGGTGATCCTGCCCTCGGCGTCGCTGATGGGGCATTGATGATGGTCGAAGTATCTGCCCCCACGCTGGTCCTGAAAGCGCACCGCACGGCCGCCGCGCAGGACCTCTCCCAGGTGCCGGCGCCGGCTCTCGGCCAGCTCCGGGGGCAGGAATTGGTGTATGTCCCGCCCCAGGAACTCCGCGGCCTGGCGGCCCAGGCGCTGGGCGGCGGTCTGGTTGATGGCCAGCACCACGCCCTGGGGGTCCACCAGCAGCAGGGATTCGGGGTTGGCGCTGACCAGATTGCGCAGGGTCCGCTCGCTGTTGCGCAGGGCCTCCTCGGCCCGCTTGCGCTCGCTGATGTCCTCCACCACGGCGATGTGGCGGCTGGGCGGCTGCCCCTTGGGCCACAGGGGCGCCACGGTTAGCTTTATCCACACCACCGAGCCGTCCTGGCGGATGTGGCGTTTTTCCAGGGAGAATTCGTCGATTAGCCCCTGTTTGAGCCGCTCCATGTGGTCCAGGTCGCTGGCCAGGTCGTCGGGATGGGTGATCTCCATGAAGGTGCTGGACAAAAGCTTTTCGCGGCTGTGCCCCATGATCTGGCAGTGCTTGCGGTTGACCCTTAAGAAGCGGCCGCTTAGGCTGTCGATCTCGGCCACGCCCACCGCGGCCTGCTCGAAGATGGCCTTGAAGCGCTCCTGGCTTTCGCGCAGCGCATCCTGGGCCCGGCGCTGCTCGGTCACGTCGTGGATGATGGAGTGCAGCAGGGTGCGTCCGCCCCAGGTCACGGGGCCGGTGTGCACCTCCACCTCGCGCAGCTCGCCCGAAGCCAGGCGGTGCGTGAAGTTGAAGACCAGCTTTTCCCGCCTGAGGGCGTCCTCCATGTCCCGCCGCACTTGTTCGGCCGGGGAGGCGTTGAGTTCAAAGGCCTTCTTGCCGACCAGCACCGGGCGCGCATAACCGTAAAAGTCGTATGCCGCCTGGTTGGCGTCCACGATGGAGCCGTCAACCGGGTCGACGATGAGCTTGATGGCCTGGTTGGTTTCGAAAATCTGGCGGTAGCGCTCCTCGTTCTCCTTGATGATGGCCTGGGCCTGCTTGAGGGCCTGGTTTTGTCTCTCCAGGTCGGCATGGCGCTGGCGCAGCTCCTGGTTTGCCGCCTCGAGCTCGGCGCCGCGCTGGGTGAGCAGGCGCTCCAGGCGGCCGCGCTCCAGGCCGGTTTCCACGGCGGCGTGCAGGGTGGTCTTGTCGAAGGGCTTGACCAGATAGCCCACGGGCTGGGACGCCCGCGCCCGGTCTATGGTGGAAGGGTCGCCGGAGCCGGTGATGAAGATGCAGGGGATGGCCAGACGCGAGCGCAGGCGGTCCGCGGCCTCTATGCCGTCCATGTCCCCGGGCAGGCCGATGTCCATCAGCGCCAGGCTGGGTCGCCGGCGCTCGGCCAGTCGCAGGCCTTCCCGGGCGTTGCCGGCGGTGAGCGGCGGGGGGTAGCCCAGGGCCTCCAGGTAGCGGACCATCAGGGCGCGGAAAATGTCGTCGTCTTCCACTACCAGAATCAAATCTGCGGGCAAGGATCGCGCTCCTGTTTCCCGGCCGGCGGGGGCCTGGAAGGTATATGGCTTTAATACCAATATGCGATCAAAGCCATCCATGGCCCTGATCGCCAATCGGCCGGGCAAAAACGTGGTTTTACTCAGCCTCACGAGCGCTTACACGCTCGACGGGCCATCCCCGGCCCGCATGCCAATTGGCGTTCAACTCTACGTTTGAACGCCAATTGGTGTAACGGCTGCTGAAATTAAGATAGCGCCTCCGCGTCTGGCGGTCTTGCCCAAAATTATGCGCGAAAAGCGCCGCCGCGCCAAGACCTCGGGCCGTCGCCGCGACCGGCGCTTCTAGGCCGAGGGCCAGACCACCCCGGTGCGGTCGTCCCGGCAGCAGTCATAGTCCCGGCAGGCCGCCGGCCGGCGGGGGTAGATGGAGCACATCTCGTCCACCAGGTAGATGCAGCTGCCGTCGGGGTGGCGCGGCAGGTGGGCCGGCCCGTGCCCGCGCCCCGGCTCCAGGCGGTAGTACCCCGAGAGGCGCTCGGCCTCGCTCAGGGGCACCACCAGCTGTCGGCAGCATTGGGCCGGACGGCAGCGCAGGCACACCGCCTGGGGAGGCTCCCCTCCGCCCACCTTGGCCACGGCGGTGGCGCGCAGGCTGTGGTGGGTGCCCCACATGTTGTAGCTGGCCGCGAACTTGCCGGTCAGCCAGGCCCAGGGTCCGGCCATGTCCACCTCCTCGCTGGCTGGCGGCGGGGCTGGGGCCGCCCTGGGCAAAATGCTGCCTGGACAGTGATGCCGGAGGTAGCCCTGCTGGCTGCGCGGCGGTTCCAGGGGGTGCCCACAAAGGCTTGGCCGTGATCCATCCCCGCCGATCAAGTCACCTAATTAACAATTAACGCCGCAAGGCCTAGCCGGGCAATGGGTTTTTTGGGTCCGGCCGCCTGGACCGGGCCGAGGGTTCCTGGGGCCGGGGTGGGCGGCCCAGGGGGGCTGACAATTTTGTGGTTCCAGGGAGGGCGGTTGTGCGCCATTGTCTGAGCGCTTTGGAGTAACATAATAGTTAAGCCATGGTCATAACGGAGTTACTCGCTGCCCCATGGAAGACAAGCCCCCCACCAGGGACCAGCTCCAAGAGGAGTTGGCGCGGCTGCGGCGTCAATTGGGCGAGGCCCAGGAGGCCGCGGACCGGCAGCAGGGGACCCAGGAGGCCCTGCGCGAAAGCGAGGCCCGCTATCGCCTGTTGTTCGAGTCCTCGCCGGATGCGGTGGTGCTCTATGCCCCCGATGGCCGGGTGCTGCACGTCAACCAGGCCTTTGTGGACACCTACGGCTGGTCGCGGGAGGAATGGCTGGGCCGGCGCATCGATTTCGTGGCCCCGGGGGAGGGGAAAAAGACCCGCCAGGCCATCGCCACGGCCATGGCCGGGCGCAAGATGGAGATGGAAAGCCGGCGGCTGACCAAGGACGGCCGGGTGCTGGATGTGCATATCAGCGTGGCACCCTTCCAGGCCGAGCAGGGCGGCCTCACCGGCATCTACGTCATACACCGCGACATAACGGACAAGAAGCGGGCCGAGGAGGCCCTGCGCGAGAGCCAGGCCCGCTACCGCCTGCTCCTGGACGCCTCGCCCGACCCCATCACGGTCTATGACGCCCAGGGCCGGGTCACCTACGTCAACCCCGCCTTCGAGGAGACCTTCGGCTGGCGCCAGGCGGAACTGGCCGGCCGGGGCATCGACTTCGTGCCCCCCCACGAAATGGAGCGCACCCGCGAGGCGGTGCGGCGCACCCTGGAGGGCGAAAAGGTCTTCCTGGAGAGCCAGCGCCTGACCAAGGACGGCCGCCTGCTGGACATCCAGCTCAAGACGGCCATCTTTACCGACCCCCAGGGCAACCTGGCCGGCGACATCGTCATCTACCGCGATATCACCCAACAGAAGAAGGCCGCCGAGGCCCTGCGCGCCAGCCAGGAGCGCCATCTGCTGCTCCTGGACGCCTCGCCCGACCCCATCACGGTCTATGACGCCCAGGGCCAAGTCACCTACGTCAACCCGGCCTTCACTCAGACCTTCGGCTGGAGCCAGGCGGAGTTGGCCGGCCGGGGCATCGACTTCGTGCCCCCCCACGAAATGGAGCGCACCCGCGAGGCGGTGCAACGCACCCTGCGGGGCGAGAACGTGCTCCTGGAGAGCCAGCGCTTGACCAAGGACGGCCGCCTGCTGGACATCCAGCTGCGCACGGCCATATTCCGGGACCCCCAGGGCAATTTGGCCGGCGACATCGTCATCTACCGCGACATCAGCCAGCGCAAGCGGGCCGAGGAGGAACTCAAGCGCCACCGCGACCACCTGGAAGAGCTGGTGGCGGAGCGCACCCTGGAACTGCGGCAGGCCAACCGGGAGCTGCAACAGGCCATTGAGGAGCACCAGCGCACCGCCGAGGCCCTGTTGGCCGCCCAGGCCAACTACCTGCGCCTGTACGAGGAATCCAGCAAGGTCGGCGCCCTGTACCGCTCGCTCTTCGACTCCAGCGCCGACGCCATCATCGTCTACGACCTGGCCGGCCGGGTGCAGTTCCTCAATCAGGCCTTCACCAACATCTTCGGCTGGAGCCAGGAGGAATTGGCCAATCGCCGCCTGGACTTCGTCCCGGCCTCGGAGCAGGAGGCCACCCGGCGGAAGGTGAGCGCGGTGATGGGCGAGGGGCAGCCGCGCCGCGAGTTCCAGACCCGGCGCTACACCAAGGACGGCCGCCTGCTGGAGGTGGAGATCAGCGCCTCGCGCTTCGACGACCACCAGGGGCGGCCGGCGGGCATGGTGGTAATCATCCGCGACACCACTGAACGCATACGCGCCCAGGCGGAGAAGGAGCGCCTGGAGCAGCAGTTGCGCCAGGCGCTGAAGATGGAGGCGGTGGGGGTGCTGGCCAGCGGTATCGCCCACGATTTCAACAACATCTTGCAGGCGGTCAGCGGATATCTGCAACTGATGCTGGCCAGCCAGGAGCATAGTCTGGCCTTCTGGGCCGGACAAATCCAGGAGATGGACCGCCTGCTGCAACGGGGAGGCGAGCTGGTGCGCGGCCTGCTCACCTTCGGACGCAAGATGATGCCTCAACTGAGCCCCCTTAACCTCAACCAGGTGATAGCCAGCATCGTGGCGGTGCTGGAGCGCACCATCCCGCCCATGATCCGCATCGAAACCCGCCTGGCCCCGGACCTGTGGGAGATCGCCGGCGACGCCAATCAGGTGGAGCACCTCCTGGTCAACCTGGCCGGCAACGCCCGCGACGCCATGCCCGAGGGCGGACGTCTCTTGATCGAGACCAGCAACGAGACCTGGGACGAGGTTTCCCTGCGCCATTACCCGGACATGGCGCCCGGGCGCTACGTGCTGCTCAAGGTGGCCGACAGCGGCCTGGGCATGGACCCGGAAACCCAACAGCACATCTTCGAGCCCTTCTTCACCACCAAGGGCGTGGGCGTGGGCACCGGCCTGGGCCTGTCCACGGTCTATGGCATCGTCAAGGGGCACGGCGGCCACATCACCTGCTACAGCACCCCCGGCCAGGGCACGGTCTTCAACATCCATTGGCCCGTGCTGGAGCGCCCGGAGGCCCAGGCCTTGTCCCCGGCCCCGGCCCCGGAAAATATCCCCGGCGGCCAGGAAACCATCCTGCTGGTGGACGACGAGCCGGCCATCGTGGAGGTGGCCCGGGAGATGCTTGAGCGCCAAGGTTATACCGTGCTCACCGCCCTCAGCGGCGAGGAGGCCCTGGCGGCCTATGACCAGGCCTCGGCAGGCGTGGACCTGGTCATCCTGGACCTGGGCATGCCGGGCATGGGCGGGCACCGCGCCCTGGACCGGCTCAGGCAGATGGATCCCCTGGCCCGGGTTATCGTGGCCAGCGGCTACTCCGACAGCCTACAGATCGACAGGTGCCTGCGGGCCGGGGCCGCCGAGTTTATCGCCAAGCCCTACCGGCTCCAAGAGTTGCTGAAAAAGGTCAGGGAGGTGCTGG
>JAKAGJ010000599.1 GCA_021815655.1 Deltaproteobacteria bacterium
CATCTGGGCCAGATCGGTGTTCCTGTGGCTGACGATGGCGCTGGCCAGGCCCACCAGGTCTGCGTCGATGATAAGGTCGCGGCCCAGGATGTGGTCGCGCACCGTCACGCTGAGCTTGCCGCCATCGCTAGTCACCACCGGCTTGTGATCCACGTCGTAGCGCACGAAGAGCACGCCCTTGCCGCGGGCTTCCTTGTACAAGAGCTCGCGCTCAGCGAAGGTGCGCATGTCGCGGTAGACGATGACCACCTGGCAGTCGGGGTTGTGCTCCTTGAAGTGCAGGGCGCTCTCCACCGAGTGGGTGCAGCAGACCTTGGAGCAGTAGGGGCGCTCGGGCTCACGGGAACCCACGCACTGGATGAAGACCGCGCTGTTCAGCTTTTTGGGGTCCAGCTCGCCGGTCATCAGGGCCGAGTCGATCTGCAGGTGGGTCATGACCCGCGGGTCCTGGCCATACATGTACTCGGTGGGCTGGTATTCCTGCCCGCCGATGGTGATGATGGCCCCGCCGTGCTCCACCACCGTTTCGCCCTTGGGGCCTTCCAGGGTGGTCTTGAAGTTGCCCACGAAGCCTTCGACGTTCTTGAGGTTGCTGGCCAGGTGGGTGGTTATCAACGGGTTGTTCTGCACACGCTGGGCCAGGTCCTCCAGGTAGGGCTGGACCTCCTCGCCCTGGGCGGTGATGCGCAACAGCCGCGCGTTGCCGCCCAGTTGGGCGTCGCGCTCCACCAGGTGGGTGGTGAAGCCCTGGCCGGCCAGCTCCAGGGCCGCGTTCATGCCGGCCACGCCGCCGCCGATGACCATGGCCGCCGGGTTGACGGAGAGCTTCACCTCGTTGAGCGGCTGCAACAGGGCCACCTTGGCCACGGCCATGCGCACCAGGTCCTTGGCCTTCTCGGTGGCCAACTCGGGCTCGGAGGCGTGCACCCAGGAGTCCTGGTTGCGGATGTTGGCCATGTCGAAGAGATACTTGTTCAGGCCGGCGGCCTGCAGGGTCTCCTGGAACAGGGGCTCGTGGGTGCGCGGGGTGCAGGCGGCCACCACCACGCGGTTGAGGCCCTTCTCCTTGATGGTCTGGGCCATCTTGTCTTGGGTGTCCTGGGAGCAGGAGAAGAGGTTGTTCTCCACGAACTCCACGAAGGGCAGGGTCTTGGCGTAGTCCACCACGGCCTTGACATCCACCACGCTGGCGATGTTGATGCCGCAGGAGCAGACAAAGACGCCAATCTTGGGCACCTCGCCGCGCACGTCCACGGCCTGGGGAATCTCCTTGACCTGCGCCAGGCTGCCGCGGGCCTCGCTGAGCTTGCCCGCCGCCGCGCAGGCCGCCGCGGACGCCTCCACCACCGACAGGGGGATGTCCTTGGGCCCGGCCAGGGCGCCGCAGACGTACACGCCCGGGCGGCTGGAGGAAACCGGCGCGAAGGAACTGGTCTTGACGAACTGGGTGGACTTAAGCTCGATGCCCAGCTTCTTGGCCAATTCGATATTGCTGGCCGCCACTTCCAGGCCGTGGGAGAGCACCACCATGTCGAAGACCTCGGTCATGGCCTGACCGTCCTCGGTGGCGTACTCGATCATGAGCGACTTGTCGGCCTGCTCGGTGATGGTGTGGATGCGGCTTCTGATGAAGCGCACGCCGGACTTCTTGGCGTTCTCGTAGTACTTCTCGAAGTCCTTGCCAAAGGTGCGCATGTCCATGAAGAAGATGGCGGCGTCCATCTCCTCGTGGCTGTGCTCCTTGGCGATCACCGCCTCCTTGATGGCGTACATGCAGCATACGCTGGAGCAGTAGGGGTGGTCGCAGGTGTTGACGTCGCGGGAGCCGACGCACTGCAACCAGGCCACCTTCTTGGGCTCCTTCTCGTCGCTGGGGCGCACCAGGTGCCCCATCCAGGGACCGGAGGCCGCCAGGATGCGCTCGAACTCCAGGGCCGTGACGACGTTTTTGAACTTGGAGTAGGAATACTGCACGTAGGCGCTGGGATCGAAGGGCTTGAACCCGGCCGAGATGATGACCGAGCCCACCTTGACCTCGCGGGTGGTCTCCTTGTCCTCGTAGTTCACGGCGCCGGTGGGGCACTGCTTCTCGCAGTTGCCGCACTTGCCCTTGGTCAGCTTGATGCACTTGGTGGGATCGATGCCGTATTTAAGCGGCACGGCCTGGGCGTAGCGCACATAGATGGCCTTGCGCTTGTCCAGCTTCTCGTTGTAGTCGTTATCAACCTTGGCGGGACATTTGGGGGTACAGGCGCCGCAGGCGATGCACTTGCTGACGTCGACGTAGCGGGGGTGGCTAACAACCTTGACCGTGAAATCGCCCTCTTCGCCCGCGATGTCCGCTACCTCGGAGAGGGTCAGCAGTTCGATGTTGATGTGCCGGCCGACCTCGACCAGCTTGGGGGAGATAATTCACATGGCGCAGTCATTGGTGGGGAAGGTCTTGTCCAGTTGGGACATGACACCACCAATGGCCGGGCCCTTTTCCACCATATAGACGTAGTAGCCGGAGTTGGCCAGGTCCAAGGCGGCTTGCATGCCTGCAATGCCACCTCCGACCACCATCACCGCACCAGTCACCTTCTTGCCTGCTACCATGGGCGCTACCTCGCGCTGGTTTTGGGGGGATAAACACGCACAAGTCGCCT
>JAKAGJ010000600.1 GCA_021815655.1 Deltaproteobacteria bacterium
GTCTGGCTTGTCCACCAGCACCTGGCGGTCGAAGCGCCCGGCCCGCAACAGGGCCGGATCAAGTATCTCGGGGCGGTTGGTGGCCGCCATGATAATCACCCCCACCCGGGGGTCGAAGCCGTCCATCTCCACCAGGAGCTGTTGCAGGGTCTGCTCGCGCTCGTCGTGACCACCCATCACGCTCATGCCCCGGGCCTTGCCCAGGGCGTCCAGCTCGTCGATGAAGATGATGCAGGGAGCCTTCTGCTTGGCCTGGCCAAACAGCTCGCGCACCCGGGCCGCGCCCACGCCCACGAAGAGTTCGACGAACTCCGAGCCGCTTATGGAAAAAAAGGGCACCCCGGCCTCCCCGGCCACGGCCCGGGCCAGGAGGGTCTTGCCCGTGCCGGGTGGGCCCACCAGGAGCACGCCCTTGGGCAGCCGGCCGCCCAGGCGCGAGAACTTCTCCGGAGTGCGCAGGAAGTTGACCACCTCCTCCAACTCGCCCTTGGCCTCGTCCACGCCGGCCACGTCCTCGAAGCGGGTGGGCACGTCCTCCTCGGCGTAGACCTTGGCCCGGCTGGCCCCGAACTGCATCACCCCCGCGCCCGGGCCCATGCGCTTCATCATGAAGTACCACACCCCCACGAACAGAAAGATGGGGATGACCCAGGAGAGCAGGTTGCGCATGAAAGTGGACTCCACCTCGCCGCGGAACCTCACCTGGTGCCCCTCCAACTCCTTGGCCAGGTCCGGGTTCACCCGCACGGTGGTGAAGCTCACCTCCTTGCCGTCCTTGTTCAGGTAGGTGCCGGCGATCATCTGGTCGCTGATGGCCAGCTCCTTGACCCGGTCGTTGCGCAGGTTGTCCAGGAACTCGCTGTAGGCCAGCCTGGCGGGGCCGGTGTAGTTGTAGATCATGTTGTTCAGGATGAAGACGAACCAGATGCCCAGGACCACGTACCAGATGGAAAACTTATGATGCTTCTCCACGTTCAAGCTCCCGCTTCCCTTCGCGCCGGGGCGTCCAGCGCATTTTTGCTTTCAAACTAAACCTACTCTGCGGGATTGCCAGGGTCAACACCCGCTTGACGAAGCGGCCGACCATGCATATTGTTTTACTAGGTAATAGACGAAGGGAGGTGGCAATCTGGTACGATATCATTCCATACACAGAGGAGAGGTTGCCCAGCCTGGGGGAAGGCGGCTGGGGTCGGGTTCTGGGACGCTTCCTGGGCGATGAGTGGCTCCCGGTTTGGCCGCCGGAAGGCGGTTTCGAGACCGTGGTGGACCTGAGGGAGACCGAAAAGGGATATGAGCTGAGCGCCGAGGTTCCGGGGCTGAAGCCCGAGGAGATTGAGGTGGTGCTTAGCGGCGATCTGCTGACCATCAAGGGCGAGAAGCGCGAGGAGCGCGAGGAGGACAAGGGCGGCTACCACTTGGTGGAGCGCCGCTTCGGCTCCTTCCACCGCAGCTTTCGTCTGCCCGAGGCGGTGGAGCGAGAGCACCTGTCGGCCACCCACAAGGACGGCGTGCTCAGGGTGGTCCTGCCCAAGCTCGGCAAGGAGGAGAGCACCAGGATTGAGGTCAAGCCCAGCTAGCGGCTGACCGCCAGAACCAGAGAGGGGCCCATCCGCCCGCGGGATGGGCCCCGGCGCGTCCAGGGGGGATCGGTCCTGGGCGCCGAGAGGGACAAGCGTTTGTTTTAATAATCATTACTGGCCTGAAGCGGCCAATTTTTGCCGGCCGCGGGCCTTGACACCACCGATGGCAATTCTTAGGTTTTGCTCAAACGAAACCCCGCAACGCAAATATCCCGAGAGAGGAGGAAGACATGTTCGAGCTGATCCCCTACTCCAGTCTTGGCTCCGTGGGCAGGCTGCGCCGGGACATGGACGATCTGTGGAAACGCTTCCTTGACGCCGACTTGAACCTGCCGGCCATGGCGCCGGCCGCGCCCGCCTTCAACCCCGTGGTCAACGTCAAGGAAACCGAGGAGGCCCTGGAGGTGACGGCCGAGGTGCCCGGTCTCAAGCCCGAGGAGATCGAGGTCAGCCTGTGCGGCGACATCCTCACCCTCAAGGGCGAGAAACGGGAGGAGCGCGAGGAGACCAAGGGCGACTACCACCTGGTGGAGCGCCGCTTCGGCAGCTTCCAGCGCAGTTTCCGTCTGCCGGTGGACGTGGACCGCGAGAAGCTCTCGGCCAAGCACAAGGACGGCGTGCTGGCCATCTCCCTGCCCAAGCTCAAGCAGGAGGCCTCCACCACCATCAAGGTAGAGTCGGCCTAGCACCACACCATGAGGCCCATGCCCGGCCCCCGCCCCGGGGGTCGGGCTTTCTATTGCCCCCGGCCGCCCCAAAGCCCGGCCAGGGCCGTCAGGTTCAACAGCCCCAGCAGGCCCAGACAGACCGTGAAGCCCAGGCTGGGCACCAGCGCCAGGGGCAACAGCCCTCCCAGCACCCCGCCGGCCAGGTCCAGGCCATAGAGCGTCCCGCCCAGGCGGGCCAGGGAGGGCCGGCCGGCGGCCAGGTCACGCCCCCAGCGGCCGGCCAGGCCGAAGTAGGCCCCGGTCAGGGCGCCGTCCAGGCACGCGGCCAGGAGCACCAAGACTCCCCAGCCCTGGGCCGGCGCGTCCAGGCCGTGCAGGGCCAGCACCAGGCCCAGAG
>JAKAGJ010000601.1 GCA_021815655.1 Deltaproteobacteria bacterium
TTGGCCTCCTCCATGATGTGCTGCGCCTCGCTGGTGAGTGAGTTGGCCTCGCTGGCATGATCGGCGTTCTGGCGGGTCATGGCCGAGAGCTCCTCCAGTGAGGCCGAGGTTTCCTCCAGGCTGGCGGCCTGCTCGGCCGAGCCCCGGGCCAGTTGGTTGCTGGCCGAGGAGACCTCCTTGGCGGCCTCGGTAACCTGGTCGGCGGACTGGGAAAGGCCGTCGACCACCCGGCCCAGGGGCCGACTGATGCCGCGCACGAACCACAGGATGCCCACCAGGGCCAGGGCCAGGAAAACCAGGCCGATCAAGGCCATGCCGTTACGGATGGTGTGGGCGCTTTTCAGCACCTCATCCTCGTCCTGGCTGGTGCCCACGCTCCAGCCGGCCATGGGCACCGGCGCGAAGCCGGCCAGCTTGCGCACGCCGTCCTGCACGTAGTAAAGCGAGCCCGAGGCCTGGCTGGTCATCTTGGAGGCCAACTCCTCCAAGCCCTTTTGCTCCTTGAGGTTGACCTCCAGAATTTTCTGGGTGTCGGGGTGGGCCAGGTATTGGCCGTTCTTGGCCAGGGCGAAGCAGAAGCCGGTCTGCCCCAGCTTGGTGCCGGATATCTTGGCGGCCAGGGCGTCCAGCTTGACGATCACCGCGGCCATGCCGCCGAACTTCCCGTCGGGCAGTATCACCGGCGCGCCCACCACGGCCACGGGGATGCCGCTGCCCCGGCTCTTGACCGGCTCGCCCAGGACCACGCCCTTGGTTTCCTTGGCCCGCTTGAAATACTCGCGGTCGCCCAGCTTGATGCCCTTGGACTTGGGATCGGTGCTGTAGCCCAGGATGACGCCTGAGGCGTCGGTAAGGATGAAGCCTTCGTAATCCTGCCCCATTATTTTGTGGCCCCTGGTGAAGTCCTCCACCAGGGCCTGGAGCTCAGCCTTGGCGGCCTCCTCGCCCCCCTGGGCCAACTTCTGGGCGGCTGCCTGGGCCACGTTGCTGCTGGCCAGTTTCTGGGCCAGCTTGACCTCGTCGTCCAGCACCATGCTGGTCATCTGGGCCAGGCCCAAGGCCGTGGCCTGGGCCTCCTGCCGGGCCTGGGCCTCCAGGGCCTGGGAGGCGGTTTGCATGGCGAACCAGCCCACGCACAGCAAGGGCAGGCAGACCAGGGCGATCCCTCCTATGGTCAGTTTTTTGCCAAGGCTGAGTTTAGACATGTTGCAAATCCTTATGTCAGAGGGCAAGGGGAAGCCAATGGCTGTCCAGCGTGGGGCATGCCTGACATCCAAGCAAAATCAAGGCCAAAACCTTTTTGGGGTAGCCTAGAAGGGGTATGGCTAAACAATTGAAAAATAACAAGGTGTTGTAGCGGGAGAGACCCGCGGGGCGCGGAAGGGGGCCCCGGGCGCTGTCGGCTGGCGCCAGACTGGACGGTGGCCGCATAATACTGAGTCTGGAATGAACGGAATACCCGACCCGCCGGCTTATGACGATCTGCGGGCGGCGCTCACAGGGGCGGGCGCTTGAGGTGATGGTCGGTGGCCTCCTGGAAGGCCTGGCCCAGAGCCAACAGCGTCTCCTCGGCAAAGTGCGGTCCCATGAATTGCAGGCCGATGGGCCGGCCGGCGGCGGTGAACCCGCAGGGCACGCTCATGCCGGGCAGGCCGGCCAGGTTGGTGGAGAGGGTGAAGACGTCGCTCAGGTACATCTGCATGGGGTCGTCCACCTTCTGTCCCAGGTCAAAGGCCGCCGTGGGGGCCACGGGGCTGACGATGGCGTCCACCTGGGCGAAGGCCTCCCGGAAATCCTGGATCAAGAGTGTGCGCACCTGGCCGGCCTTGCCGTAGTAGGCGTCGTAGTAGCCGGCGCTCAAGGCGTAGGTGCCCAGCATGATGCGCCGGATGACCTCCGGGCCGAAGCCCTGGCTGCGGGTGTCCAGGTACATGTCCAAAAGGCTGCCGTGCTCGGCGCGGCTGCTGAAGCCATACTTGACGCCGTCATAGCGGGCCAGGTTGCTGGAGGCCTCGGCCGGAGCGATGATGTAGTACACGGCCAGGCCGTACTCGGTGTGGGGCAGGCTGATCTCCCTGAGCTGGGCGCCCTGGGCCTCCAGCACCTTGATGCCGGCCTCCACGGCGGCGCGCACCTCGGGGTCGATGCCCTGGCCGAAATACTCCTTGGGCAGACCCAGTCTGAGGCCCTTGATTCCGCGCCGGCAGGCGGCGGCGTAGTCGGGCACCGGGGTGGGGGCGCTGGTGGAGTCGGCCGGATCGTGGCCGGCGATGACTTGCAGCACGTCGGCCAGGTCGGCCACGGTGCGGGCAAAGGGGCCGGCCTGGTCCAGGGAGCTGGCAAAGGCGATGATGCCGAAGCGGCTGACCCGACCGTAGGTGGGCTTCATGCCCACCACCCCGCAGTGGCTGGCCGGCTGGCGGATGGAGCCGCCGGTGTCGGTGCCGATGGCGTAAAAGGCGCTGCCCGCCGCCACCGAGGCCGCCGAGCCGCCCGAGGAACCGCCGGGGATGGCTTTCAGGTCCCAGGGGTTGTGGGTGGCAAAAAAGGCCGAGTTTTCGGTGGAGCTGCCCATGGCGAACTCGTCCATGTTGTGCTTGCCCAACATGACCATGCCGGCGGCCTTGAGCCGGGCAACCAGGGTGGC
>JAKAGJ010000602.1 GCA_021815655.1 Deltaproteobacteria bacterium
CCGGCAGGCGGGTGAATGCGGATTCCGGAGCAAGTCGGCCGGTGATTCCACGGGAAGCCGGCCACCCATTCCATGGGAAGTCGGCCACCTGTTCCAGAGCAAGCCGGCCGCATTGTGATCAAGTGCCGGGCAAAGGGTATGACGCTGGGTAACCACTGAGGGTCTAGCCTACAGCCTTCCATCCACTGGGAGGTATGCAGGTGCCGGCCAAGAGGTTGTCCATGCGCAAGATACATGAGGTGCTTCGCCTCAGGCACGATTGTGGTCTGAGCAATCGTAAGATAGCTGTTAGCTGCGAATTGGCCCGCAGCACGGTCGCCGACTATTTGAGCCGGGCCTCGGCGGCTGGTCTTTCCTGGCCCCTGCCAAGCTGGGTCGACGAGGATCGGCTTGATCGGCTGCTTTTCCCTCCCGCCCCGATCCCTGCGAGCATAAGCCGGCCGGAGCCAGAGTGGTTCCAGGTCCATCAGGATTTGAAGCGCAAGGGCGTGACCCTGGCTCTTTTGTGGGAGGAGTACAAGGCGGTCAATCCCCTGGGCTACCAGTACAGTTGGTTTTGCGAGCGGTACCGTGAATGGTCGGGCAAGCTGGGCCTGGTGATGCGGCAAGAGCACCGGGCGGGCGAGAAGATGTTTGTCGATTACGCTGGTCAGACGGTGGAGGTGGTCAATCCCCTGACTGGCGAGGTCCGGGCGGCGCAGGTCTTCGTGGCGGTGCTGGGGGCCAGCAACTACACCTTTGCGGAGGCCACTTGGAGCCAGGGTTTGAGCGACTGGATCGGCTCCCACCAGCGGGCCTTCCACTTTTTCGGCGGGGTGACGGAGCTGGTAGTGATCGACAATCTGAAGTCTGGGGTGAGCAAGTCTTGCCGGTACGAGCCTGACCTAAACCCCACCTACCAGGATGTGGCCGCCCACTACGGCACGGCGGTATTGCCCGCCCGGGTGCGCAAGCCCCGCGACAAGGCCAAGGTGGAGGTGGGGGTGCAGCTGGTGGAGCGCTGGATACTGGCGGCGCTGCGCAAGAGGACCTTTTTCAGTTTGGCCGATTTGAACCAGGCGATCCGTGAGCTGCTGGACAGGCTCAACGATCGGCCCTTCAAGAAACTGTCTGGCAGCCGGCGCTCGCTGTACGAGTCATTGGACAAGCCGGCGCTGAAGCCCTTGCCCGCCACGGCCTACCAGTACGCTCAATGGAAGAGGGCCAAGGTCCACATCGATTATCACGTGGAGGTGGAGCGCCATTACTACTCGGTGCCCCATCAACTGGTGGGCAAGAAGCTGGATATTCGCTACACCGAGCACACGGTGGAATGCTTCCACAAGGGCCAACGGGTGGCCAGCCACCGGCGCGGGGCCAGACATGGCGGCTTCAGCACCCTGACTGAACACATGCCCCGCTCCCACCAGGAGCACGCCAAGTGGACCCCGGAGAGGCTGACCAACTGGATAAATAAGATCGGTCAGGCCACGGCTCAGCTGGCCCAGGAGATCATGAGCCGGCGGGCGCATCCCCAGCAGGGCTTCCGGGCCTGCCTGGGCCTGGTTTCCCTGGCCAAGAAACACGGAGAGGCGCGGGTGGAGGCCGCCTGTTTAAGAGCCTTGGCCTACGGCGCCTTCAGCTGCAAAAGCGTGGCGCGCATCATCGACAAGGAATTGGACAAGGCGCCTTTGCCGTTACTGATCCCTGAATCTGGTCCCATCCTCCATCCCAACATCCGAGGAGCCAGCTACTTCCTGACCGGAGTGGGAGGTGGCCATGCTGATTAACCCTATCCTGGACAAGCTCCGCGACCTGGGACTGGAGGGCATGCTCAAGGCCCTAGAGGAGCAGCTTAACGCCCAGGAGGCCCAAGAACTGAGCTTTGAAGAGAGGCTAGGCCTGATGGTGGACCGGGAGGCAACCCACCGGGAAAATCGGCGCCTCAAAAACAGGCTGGCCAAGGCCAAACTACGCCACGACGCCTGCCTGGAGGATATCGACTACCGGCAAAAACGCGGCCTGGACAAATCTCTCATCATGGCCCTGGCCTCCTGCCGCTGGATCGCCGAACGCAACAACCTGCTCATCACCGGCCCCACTGGCGTGGGCAAAAGCTACCTCGCCTGCGCCCTGGGCCATAAGGCTTGCCTGGAAGGATACTCGGTATCCTATAAAAGGGTGCCAGCCCTCCTGCGCGAACTGGTCGCCGCCCGAGGCGACGGCAGCTATCAAAAGATGATCGCCGCCGCCAAGACCAACCTGCTCATCCTTGACGACTGGGGTCTGGAGAAGCTTTCCCGCGAGCAAAGCCTGGATATGCTGGAAGTCCTGGAAGACCGTTATGGCCGCGGCTCCACCATCGTCACTGCACAGGTCACCCTGGACCAGTGGCACGAAACCATCAGCGATCCCACCATGGCCGACGCCATACTGGATCGGCTGGTCCATAACGCCCACAAGATCAACCTGAAGGGAGAGTCCATGAGGAAGAAGATGGCAGGCTTGACCCACCTGGGTCAGTAGGGGTAACTACATAATCACCAGCGTCGCCCGCTCATGTGTGGGTGGCCGGCTTCGAGCGGATCGCCCGGCCGGCATCAAATGGAACCAGTGGCCGAATTCAGCGGAATCAGCACAAGGCCGGGGAATTACCGCCGAC
>JAKAGJ010000603.1 GCA_021815655.1 Deltaproteobacteria bacterium
CCCGGGTGGTGCAAGGCCTGGTGGACGCCCACTTAAGCGGCGCGCAGGACAACCGCAAGCCCCTGTGGACCCTCCTTATGTTCGAGATGTGGATGGACCAGTGGATGAAATCCTAGCCATCCATCGATCCGCCACGCCACCCCGGCCCCGCCGGTCCTAGGGGACAGCCAGCCATGTGCGGCCTGACCGGCTTCAGCCACTTCGCCGGGCGCCCCCCCGACGCCCAGGACATCCTGGGGGCCATGTGCGCCAGCCTGGCCCACCGCGGCCCCGACGGCCAGGGCCTGTTCAGCGACCAGCGGGCGAGCCTGGGGCATCGGCGGCTGTCCATCATCGACCTGGAGGGCGGGCGCCAGCCCATGACCAACGAGGACGGCTCACTGGTGGTGGTCTTCAACGGCGAGATATACAACTTCCCGGAGCTGCGCCAGGAGCTTTTGGCCCTGGGGCATGTCTTGGCCACCAACAGCGACACCGAGGTGCTGGTGCACGGCTACGAGTCCTGGGGCCTTGGCCTCCTCGCCCGCCTCAACGGCATGTTCGCCCTGGCCCTCTACGACCAGCGCCGGGGCGAGATCATCCTGGCCCGCGACCCCCTGGGCAAGAAGCCCCTGTACTACGCCCAGGCCGGCCAGGACATCCTTTTCGCCTCGGAACTCAAGGCCCTGCTGATGCATCCCTGGCTGGCGGCCCGGCGGGACCTGGACCATGAGTCCCTGGCCCTGTACCTCTCCCTGGAGTACGTGCCCACGCCGCGCACCATCCTGGAGGGCGTGCGCCGCCTGCGCCCCGGCCACTTCCTGGTGGCCGGTCCGGGGCGCGTGCGCGAGCAGGCCTATTGGGACCTGGCCAAGGCCGCGGCGGCGGTGGATGTGCCCCAGAACGAGGAGGAGGCCACGGAGCGCTTCTGGGAGCTTTTCCAGGCCAGCGTGCGACGCCGGCTCATCAGCGACGTGCCCCTGGGGGTGTTCCTCTCCGGGGGGCTGGACTCCTCGGCCGTGGCCCTGGCGGCCCGGGCCGCCCACGGCGGCCAGGTGGCCACCTTCTCCATAGGCTTCGCCGAGCCCGACTTCGACGAATCGGCCCACGCCCAGGCCGCCGCCCAGGCCATCGGCACCCGCCACGCCAGCCAGCAATTCAGCCTTGAAAGCATGCTGGAGGTGCTGCCGGCGGTGCTGGCGGGGCTGGACGAGCCCATGGCCGATTCCTCCATCCTGCCCACATATCTGTTGTGCCGCTTCGCCCGCGAACACGTCACCGTGGCGCTTTCCGGCGACGGCGCCGACGAGTTTCTGGGCGGCTACCCCACCTTCGCCGCCCACCAGTTGGCCAGGCGCCTGGGGCGGCCCCTGGGGCGGATATTGCGCGGCCTGGCTCCCCTGGCCAACCTGCTGCCGGTCAGCCACGGCAACCTCTCCCTGGAGTTCCGCCTCAAGTGGTTCTTGCGCGGCCTGGGCCTGCCGGCCGGCCAGCGGCTGTTGACCTGGCTGGGGGCCTTCAACCAGGGCGAGCTGGCGGGGCTGCTAACGCCCGAAGTCTGGCGCCCCCTGGCGGCGGCGGGCGACGGACGGCGCGCCCTGGCCGGGGCGCCGGCGGACTTTGGCGACCTGGGGCATTTGAGCCGGCTCTACGCCCGCACCTACCTGGAGAACGACATCCTGGTCAAGGTGGACCGCGCGGCCATGCTAAACTCCCTGGAGGTGCGCTCGCCCTTTTTGGACCCCGGGCTGGTGGCCTACCTGGCGGCCCTGCCCGACCGCTTCCGGCGCCAGCCCCGGGTGGGGGGCAAGGTGCTCCTCAAACGCGCCCTGGCCTCGCGGCTGCCCGCCGGCCTGGTCAACCGGCCCAAGCAGGGCTTCGGGGTGCCGGTCTCGGCCTGGTTGGCCGGGCCCTTAAGCGAGATGGTCGACGACCTGCTCTCGCCCTCGCGCCTGGCCCAGGAGGGGCTGTTCCAGCCCCGGGCGGTGAGGAGGCTCCTGGATGACCACCGCCAGAAAAGGCGCGACAACCGCAAGTTCCTGTGGACGCTCCTGATGTTCCAGGGCTGGCGCCGCCACTACCTGGACCGCCCCCTGGCCGGGGCCGCGAGGCCGGCATGAGGCTGGCGCTGATCAACTATGAGTACCCCCCCCTGGGGGGAGGCGCCGGCACCGCCACCCAGGCCCTGGCCCGGGAGATGAGCGCCCTGGGGCATCAGGTGGCGGTGGTCACCACCCGTTTCAAGGGGCAGCCGGCCCGCGAGGAGGACGGCGGAGCCCTGATCCTGAGGGTTCCGGCCTGGCGCCGCCGCGAGGACTGCTGCACCCCGCCGGAGATGCTCAGCTTCATGCTCTCGGCCCTCGCGCGGGCGCCGGGGCTCCTGCGCCAGCTAAGGCCCCAGGTCACCCTGGCCTTTTTCGGCATCCCCTCGGGGCCGGTGAGCTGGTGGGTAAAACAACGCCTGGGCGCCCCCTACCTGGTGCTCCTGCGCGGCGGCGACATCCCCGGCTTCTGCCCCGAGCAACTGGCTGGCTATCACCGCCTCACCGCGCCTCTTATCCATTGGCTATGGAAGCGCGCCGCCCTGGTGGTGGCCAACAGCCAGGGGGCGCGGGACCTGGCCCTGGCCACGGGTTGGGGCATCCCCGTGGCGGTG
>JAKAGJ010000604.1 GCA_021815655.1 Deltaproteobacteria bacterium
GATTTGCCGCAGCCGTTGGGCCCCACCACCGCGCACAGGCCCTGGGGGAAGTCGGCCACCACGCGCTCGGCAAAGGATTTGAAGCCGTTGATCTCCAGGCGACGAACCCGCATGGTCACTCCGCTTTGGGGTACACCCCTAGATAGCAAAAGGAGGGGCGCAAGTCAAGACCGAACACCATATTGGGTAGTGGGCGCCAAAAAGACAACTAGATATAGTGTTGCAACGATTCCTGCGGCTTAGCCCAAGGCCTGCCCGCCGCCGCCGCCGCGCCACCGGCCAGAGGCACGGTGGCCGCCCGGCCCTCTGGGGAGTCCTAGCGGGCTAACCAGACGTAATCAGAATATATTTTGCCACCAGGCCCTCCATGCAGGCAGGAGAGGGGCAAAAGGGATAAAAAGTGTGGGGACCGGCGGCCCGCGCCAGTCCCCACATTATAGGTCAGCCGGGACGGCTATGCCAGCTGCAAATGGGTAAACTGGGCCAACTTGCCGAACTCGCTGGCTATCTGGTTGAGGAGCGCCAGGCGGTTGGCGCGCACCGCCGCGTCATCCGCCATGACCATCACGTCATCAAAGAACTTGTCGATGGGCGCCTTGAGGGCTGAGAGCCCCTGCAAGAAGGCCAGGTACTCGCCCGCCGCGAAGCGGGCCTGGGCCTCGGCGCTCAAGGACTGGAAAGCCTCGAAGAGCTGGCGCTCGGCGTCTTCCTGAAACAGCGCGGGCGCGGGTGGGGCCAAGGGCACCTGGTCCGCCTCTTTGCGCAGGATGTTCATAACCCGTTTCAAGCCCGCAGCCAAGGCCGCGAAATCATCCGACTTCTTCATCTCGGCCAGGGCCAGGGCCCGGGCCTGGGTGGCCGTGAGGTCGTCCAGGCCGGCGGCCAGCACCGCCTCGGCCACGTCCGTGGGCACCCCCTGTTCGGCCAGCATGCCGGCCAAGCGGGTGGCGAAAAACTCCGTGACCTCAGCCTTGACCTCCGCCGCCGGCCGGCTGAGCCAGGCGCCCAAGCCCGCCAGGGCCTGGTCCAGACAGGCGCCCAGGGAGAGCTTGAGCCCCTTCTCGACCACCAGGCGGATGATGGCGATGGCCGCCCGGCGCAGGGCAAAGGGGTCCGCCGCGCCGGTGGGGGTCTGCCCCACGCCAAACAGGCCGCAGATGGTGTCCAAGCGGTCGGCGATGCCCACCACGGTGCCGATCATGCCCGAGGGCAACTCGCCGCCGGCGCCGGCGGGCAGGTAGTGCTCCAGTATGGCCAGGGCCACCGCGGGGTCCTCGCCGTTGCGCGCGGCGTAATCCCGCCCCACCTGGCCTTGCAGATCCGGGAACTCGCCCACCATCTGCGTGACCAGGTCGCACTTGGCCAACTGGGCCGCGCGCTTGACCTTGTCCACCTCGCCAGGCAAAAGCTGCTGGGCCAGCCAGGCGGCCAGGGCCGTGCAGCGCTCCACCTTGTCCAGGCTGGTGCCCAGCTTGGCGTGGTAGGTGACCTGCTTCAAGTCCTCCAGGCGGCTGATGAGCGGGCGCTTGCTGTCCTCCTTGAGGAAGAAGCGGGCGTCGGAGAGCCGGGCGCGCAGCACCCGCTGGTGCCCCTGGGTGACCACGGCCGGGTCCACGGCGCGGGTGTTGTTCACGGCCACGAAGGCCGGCAGGAGGTTGCCCGCGCTATCCTCCAGGGCGAAGTAGCGCTGGTGGGAGCGCATGGCGTTGATGATGACCGCCCTGGGCACCTCCAGGAACTCGGGATCAAAGGCCCCGCAGCAGGCCACGGGCAGCTCCACCAGGTCGGTGACCTCCTCGATCAGCCCCGGGTCGGGCACCAGGCGCCCGCCGGCCAAAGCCGCCGCGCCTTCCACCTCCTGGATTACCAGCAACTTGCGCTGGTCGCGCTGGGCCATGACCTGGGCCGCGGCCAGCTTTTGCAGATAATCGCCGGCGTCCTTGACCTCCACGGCCTGGGGCGCGTGGAAGCGGTGGCCATAGGTGACGTTGCCGCTCTTGATGTCCGTCAGCTCAAAGGGCACCACGGCGCCGTCCAAGAGGGCCAAGAGCCAGTGGATGGGCCGGGCGAAGCGCAGCTTGTAGCTGCCCCAGCGCATGGTCTTGGGGAAGGGTATGGCCGTGGCCAGGCGGGGCAAAAGCTCGCTCAGCACCTCGCCGGCTGGCCGGCCGGGGATGTGGCGGGTGAAGCCCAGGCGCGGCCCCTTGTCGGTCTCCACGTGCTCCAACTGCCCCACCTCGATGCCCTGGCTCTTGGCAAAGCCCAGGGCGGCCTTGCTGGGCTGGCCCGAGCCGTCGTAGGCCGCCTTGACCGGCGGCCCCAGGGCCACCTCCTGGCGGTCGGCCTGGCGCGCCGCCAAATCCGCCACCACCAGGGCCAGGCGCCGGGGGGTGCCATAGGTGGCCAGGCTGGCAAAGGCCAGGCCCTGGCGGCTGAACTCCTGGCCGGCTATCTCTTGCAGGGCGGCCATGGCCGGCGCCACGAAGCGGGCCGGCATCTCCTCGCAGCCTATCTCAAAGAGTAGCTCCGCCATCAGGCCACCTCCTTGCCGCGCAAGAGTGGGTGCCCCATCTCGGCGCGCTGATTGACATAGGCCTCGGCCGAGCGGCGGGCCAGGTCGCGGATGCGGGCGA
>JAKAGJ010000605.1 GCA_021815655.1 Deltaproteobacteria bacterium
TGGCCCGCCTTTTCCTGCTGGCGCTGATCGTCATCATGCCCATGGAGGCCATCACCGCCGCCCGCGAGATCGGGCTGGTCGGCGTGGCCCTGCTGATGGGCCTGCATCTCTACAAGTCCCCGGACCGGCCCCTTAGGGCCACGCCGCTCTGGCTGCCCCTGGCCATCTACGCCACCACCACGGTGGCGAGCCTGTTCACGGCGGTGGACCTCCACTACACCCTGAAGGAAGTGCGGGCCGAGGTGCTCAAGGGCGTGCTGATGTACTATTCCGCCGCCCACTTCGTCCATCATGAGCGCCACCTGGAGCAGGCCTGGAACGCGCTTTTGTTCGGCGCGGCGGTGATGGTCGTGGCCGCTCTGGCGCTCTTCGCCACCCATGGCGGCTCGCCCCTGGATCCCTTCGTGCGCGCCGGGTCCCTGCATAGCGGCTATGGCTCCTTCGGCACCTACATGGTCGAGGTCTGGCCCTTCCTGCTGCTGGCCCCCCTGGCCTTTACGGGGCGGCGGCTGGGGGCCTGGCGGGCGGTCCTGGTGGTGGTGGGCGCGGTGGCCGCCTATCTCACCTTCAGCCGGGCGGTCTGGCTGGCCATGGTGGTCCAGCTTGGTCTATGCCTGCTGGTGCTGGGGCGCCACCGCCTGCGCACGCTGATAATTGCCGGACTATTCTGCCTGGCCATACTGGCCGGGTTGTTCTGGGCCCCGGGCTCGCGTCACGGCGAGCGTTGGCACAACCTCCTGGAGCGGCCACGTGAGGTGGGCGGCACGGCCGGCGACCTCATGGACCTGTGGCGATTCTCCCTGCACCAACTGGAGGAGCATCCCTTCCGGGGCATAGGCCTGGGCCGCCACAGCTTCTCCAAGGCCTTCCCCGAGTTCCGCGAGACCCACCAGCCCCTGTTGTGGCACGCCCACAACATGTTCGTGGACCTGGCCCTGCAACTGGGCGTGCAGGGCCTGGCGGCCATCCTGGCCATAATGGCCACCCTGGTGGCCCTGTTATGGCCCCACGCCCCGCCCGGCCGGGGCCAGGTGCCCCAGCTTTTCATGACGGCCACCGCGGTGATGGTGGTGGGTTTTTGCGTGCGCAATCTGTTCGACGATTTTTTCGTGGACGACACGGGCCTGCTGTTCTGGCTGCTGTCCGGACTGGCCATGGGGGCCCGCCAACTGGCGGCCGCCGCTGGGAATCAATCCGCGCCGGGCATCATCCGGTCCGGTCAAGACGAGGGAGCGCTCTGATGCACATCTGCGTGGTGGGCGTGGGATACGTGGGCCTGGTCACAGGCACCTGTTTCGCCGAGCTGGGTCTCAACGTGACCTGCGTGGACAACGACGAGAAGAAGATCGCCATGCTCAAGGACGGCAAGGTGCCCATCTACGAGCCAGGTCTGGAGGAGATGGTTGCCAAGAACCACCGCCAAGGGAGGTTGAACTTCACCACCGACCTGAAGGAGGGCGTATCCCAGGCCCTGGTGGTCTTCATCGCCGTGGGCACCCCCCAGGGAGACGACGGTTCGGCCAACCTGCAATACGTCTGGGACGTGGCCCGCTCCATCGGCGAGACCATGGAGGACTACAAGGTGGTGGTCACCAAGTCCACGGTGCCGGTGGGCACCGGCCAGCAGGTGGGGCGCATCATCCGCGAGAGCCAGCGCCAGACCGTGAACTTCGACGTGGTGAGCAACCCCGAATTCCTGCGCGAGGGCTCGGCCATCGAGGACTTCATGCGCCCCAACCGGGTGGTGATCGGCGCCGAAAGCGACCAGGCCAAGGCCATCATGCGCGATCTCTACGCCCCCCTCTATCTGCTCGAGACCCCCTTCGTGGTCACCAACGTGGAGACCGCGGAGATGATCAAGTACGCCAGCAACGCCTTCCTGGCCACCAAGATCAGCTTCATCAACGAGATCGCCTCGATCTGCGAGCGGCTCGGCGCCGACGTCAAGGAGGTGTCTCGGGGCATGGGGCTGGACGCGCGGATTGGCTCTCGCTTCCTGGACGCCGGGGTGGGCTACGGCGGCTCCTGCTTCCCGAAGGACGTGAAGGCACTGGCGCACATGGCCAGCATGGCTGGTGCGCACCCCCAGCTCCTGAGGGCCGTCATGGAGATCAACCGCGACATGCGACGCGTCCTCCTCCAGAAGGTGCGCGCCGAGCTGGGCAGCCTCGAGGATCGCCTGGTCGGCGTGCTCGGCCTGGCGTTCAAGCCGAATACCGACGACCTGCGCGAGGCGCCGGCGCTGGAGATCATTCACCTGCTGCAGGCAGAGGGCGCCCGCGTGCGCGCCTACGACCCGGCTGCCATGGAGGCAGCGCGCTCGTTCCTACCCGGCGTGGAGCTGTGCCCGGACCCCTACGCGGTGGCCGAAGGGGCAGACGCCCTGGTCCTGGCGACCGAATCCGCCGTGGACCGCCTCGGCCTGACCCCACGGGCCGAGCTTATCGCCTGCGCCACCAATCACGACGGCCACCACATGGCGATGCCCTGCCGCGACCGGATCGTCCGCTGCCTCGCGGCGGCCCTCGAGCGCGGCCGGTTATCTCCGGCCGACATCGATTACATCAACGCCCACGGCACCAGCACCGACCTCAACGACCAGGTCGAGACCCAGGTCGTCAAGGA
>JAKAGJ010000606.1 GCA_021815655.1 Deltaproteobacteria bacterium
CCTGGGCGGGGTCCTTGGGTCCCGGCGAGATGCAGATCCACCGGGGCTCCAGACGGGCGATTTGTTCCAGGCTTACCTTGTCATGGCGGAATATCAGTGTCTCCACCGCGAACTCGGCGAATATCTGCACCAGATTGTAGGTAAAGGAGTCGTAATTGTCGATCATCACCAGGCACATACGCCAGCCTCCCAAACGAAGAAAGCCACCCAGACCGAGTCTGGATGGCCGAGGCCTGACATAACTCGCCCCTCATATCGCAAAAATTTCGGCCCCTGTCAAGGCCCGGCTGGCTTCGCGCCCGGGCGCGGCGGCCATAAGGCCATTGACCTTTAGCCAGGCTTTACTACATTGAGAGTGCTGCTCGGGGCGTCCTGCCCCGTGCAGCATCGGCTTGGCAAAAACGCGGTTTTACCAAGCCTCCCAAATTGCTCGCCTAAAAAGGCTCGCAATTTGGCGGGCCGTCCCTGGCCCGCTTCGGCCGCTGCATGACCAATGTCATGTTTCATGGATTACCATCTGTTTTTACAGGTAATATTTATGTGTTATCATGCGGCGCCCTAACTTTTTTTCCTCACACGTGCCCACTTAGGCGGAGAGAGACCATGAAAGACAAGCAAGCCGTGGAACTGCTCTGGGCGCGCAGCCGCCAAGAGCGCTTTCCCAAGCTGTTGGGCATCGAAATCCTGGAGATAGCGCCGGGTTTCGCCAAGGTGGCCATGGACTTTCGCGAGGACATGACCAACATCTTCGGCATGCTGCACGGCGGGGCCGTGTTTTCCCTGCTGGACGAGGCCTTTCAGTTGGCCTGCAACGCCCACGGCGAGGTGGCGGTGGCCCTGCAACTGAGCATCTACTACCTGGCTCCGGCCGAGGTTGGGGCGCGGCTCATCGCCGAGGCCAAGGAAACCAACGCCACGCGCAAGACCGCCCTCTACGACGCCCAGGTCTACCAGGCAGACGGCAAGCGCATCGCCAGCGGCCAGGCCTTGGCCTATCGCAAGGGCCAGCCCTTGCCACTGGATGGGCAGGGCCGGTTAATCTCCACAAAGCCTTAGTAATTTCAACAACCAATTGTTATTGTTAGCGGCAACCGAGCCCAATCCCGAGGACCGCCCATGCCCAGCCTGCCCTTGCCCCCGGCCCTGTCCCAGTTGCCCCGCCCGCTGGTGGCGGTTATGTCCTCGGGCTTCTTTGGCTTTTTCGCCCATGCCGGGTTCTTGCAGGCCTTGGAGGACCTGGGGGTGGCGCCCGATGCCTATGCCGGCGCCTCCTCCGGAGCCCTGGTGGCGGCCTATGCCGCCGGCGGATTGGCCCCGGCGCGCATGCTGGAGCTGTTCCAGCAAATCAGCCGGCGGGATTTCTGGGACCCCCTGCCCCCCTCCGCCCTGCTGAAAAGTGTGTTGCGGGGCGGCCGTGGCCAGACCGGTTACCTGCGCGGCCTGGCCTTTCAGCGCCTGTTGGAAAAAACCCTACCCTGCCCCACCTTCGAGGCCTGCGCCAAGGGTTGCCTGATGGTGGCCCTGGACCTGGCCGGCCAAGGCCGCGCCCTGCTGACCAGCGGCCCCCTGGCCCCGGCGGTGCGCGCCAGCGGGGCGGTGCCGATGCTCTTCGCGGCGGTGGAACTGGACGGCGGCCTGCTGGTGGACGGCGGCCTGGTGGACAAAGCGCCCATGGCGGCGGCGGTCCGGCATTTCGGCGCCAGGAGCCTATTGGTGCACCTGCTGCCCTCGGCCAGCCTGGAGCGGCCGCCCTTGAGCTTCCTGCGCCGGCGCTTGAGCCCCCTGGCCCTGCAATCCCAGGCCGTGGACCTGGCCCGGCAACAGCATTATCTGGACCAGATGGCCGGCCTGCGGGAGCAGGGCCTGACCTTGCTGGAGGTGGTGGGGCGCGGGCTGCCCCGGCCCGGACCCCGCCAGTTGCACCGGGGAGGCCAGGCCTTTGCCGCGGCCCGGGCGGGCACCCTGGCCGCCCTGGGCGGATACTGACGGGCCCCCCTCATGCTAAGGGATTGTTAATATTGACGGCCTTGACACTGACATCCAATTGCAGTAACGTGGAATAAGGCCTTGTAACGCTTTTCCCTGGGAAACCGGCCAGCATGCAAAACCGTTTCGTCCGCGGCATACGCTACGTCCCCACCCTGCCCACGGTGCTGAGCCAGATTTTGGCCCTGCTGAACAAGGAAAACAGCTCCGCCCAGGACCTGGAGGCCATCATCGTCCACGACCAGGCCCTGAGTTCCAAGGTCCTGGCGGTGGCCAATTCGGCCTATTACGGCTTCCGGCATCAAATCCTGACGGTTACCCGGGCAGTCGTGGCCCTGGGCTATGAGGAGATACGCAACATCTGCCTGGGCGCCAGCCTGATGGGCTTTCTGCACCCCTCATCCTTCCGCAACCAGAACGCGGCCGAGCTTTTATGGCTGCACTCCCTCACGGTGGCTGACGGCGCCGCCCTCGTGGCCCAGCGCCTGGACAAATCCCATCGGGACGCGGCCTTCACCGGGGGCCTGCTGCACGACCTGGGCAAGGTGGTGCTGGCGGCCTTTTTCCCCGATGAAACCGCGGCGCTCAAGGAATTGATGACCCGCGAAAACCTGCCCTACCGCCAAGCGGAGAA
>JAKAGJ010000607.1 GCA_021815655.1 Deltaproteobacteria bacterium
GCCGGGTTGGCCTGGCCCTTGGTTTCCTTCATGGCCTGACCCACGAAAAAGCCCAGGAGCTTGTCCTTGCCGGCCTTGAACTGCTCCACCTGGCCGGGGTTGGCCTCGAATATCTTTTGCAGCACGGCCTCCAGGGCGCTTAAGTCGCTGACCTGCTTGAGCCCTTTTTGCTCCACCACCGCCTGGGGGTCCTGGCCGCTTTGCATCATCTCGCCAAAGACCTGCTTGGCGATCTTGCCGCTGATCTCGCCCTGCTCCACCATCTGGATCAGCTTGGCCAACTGGGCGGCGGCGATGGGGCTCTCGATGATCTCCTTGCCCTCGGCGTTGAGCGCGCCCAACAGCTCGCTCATGATCCAGTTGCTGGCCGCCTTGGGACCGGCGCCGGCCTTGACCGCGGCCTCGAAGTAGTCGGCCAGGGGACGGGTGGCCGTGAGCACGCGAGCGTCATAGTCCGGCAGGCCGTACTGCTCCACGAAGCGGGCGCGCTTGGCCTCTGGCAGCTCGGGCAGCTCGCTTCGCACCCGCTCCACCCAGGCCGGCTCCACCACCAGGGGCAAGAGGTCGGGGTCGGGGAAGTAGCGGTAGTCGTGAGCCTCTTCCTTGCCGCGCATGGACATGGTCTTATTGGCCTGGGCGTCCCACAGCCTGGTTTCCTGCACCACCTGGCCGCCGTCGTCGATGACCGCGCGCTGGCGCCGGATCTCGTACTCCAGGGCCTTTTGCACGTTGCGGAAGGAGTTCATGTTCTTCAGCTCGGCGCGGATGCCAAAGGCCTCTTGCCCCAGGGGCCGGATGCTGACGTTGGCGTCGCAGCGGAAGGAGCCCTCCTCCATGTTGCCGTCGCAGATACCCAGGTACACCAGGATGTCGCGCAGGGCCTTCAGGTAGGCCGCGGCCTCCTCGGGGGTGCGCAGGTCCGGCTCGCTGACGATCTCCATGAGCGGCGTGCCGGTGCGGTTGTAGTCCACATAACTGACGCCCTGGGCCGGGTCGTGGATCAGCTTGCCGGCGTCCTCCTCCATGTGGATGCGGGTGATGCCGATGCGCTTGGGGCCAGCCTCGGTTTCGATGTCCAGATGGCCGTGCTCGGCCAGGGGCAGCTCGTACTGGCTCACCTGATAATTCTTGGGCAGGTCGGGGTAGAAGTAGTTCTTGCGCGCCCAGATGCTCCTGCCCGCCACCGTGCAGTGGGTGGCCAGGGCGGCGCGGATGGCGTACTCCACCACCTTCTGGTTCAGCACCGGCAGCACCCCGGGCATACCCAGGCACACCGGGCAGGTGTGCTCGTTGGGCGGCGCCCCGAACTTGGTGGAGCAGCCGCAGAATATCTTGGAGTCGGTCAGGAGCTGGGCGTGCACCTCCAGCCCGATGACGGCTTCATACTGCATGACGCGCCTGCGCTTCCTATGCCCCCGCCGGGGCTGGTGAATAAGAACTCAATCTACTAGCGGCCAAGGGCGAAGTCAAGGCGGCCTAAGCCTACTTGGCCGCCAGGGGCGCGGCGGTATTCGCCCTGCCCAGCCAGCCCAGGGCGGCCGCGCCCAGCAGGGTGGCCGTACCGGCCAGGTAGAAGGCCCCGGCCATGTCCCACAGGTCGGCCAGCCAGCCGCCGATGATGGGTCCCAGGAGCACCCCCAGGCTCAAGGCCAGGGTGAAAAAGCCCATGGTCAGGCCCATGCCCTCACCCAGCAGGCGGCCCCGGGTCGTGGCGAAGGCGGTGAGCGCCGGCAGGGACATGCCCGCGCCCACGCCCTCCAGCACCACCAGGCCTAAAAGCCCCCAAAAGCCGTCGGCCAGGGGCAGGAGCAGCTTGCCCAGCCCCGAGACCGCCTGGCCCCAGCCGGCCAGGGGCAGACGCGGCCAGCGGTCGGCCAGGCGGCCGGCCGGCCCCTGCAAGAGGGTCATGGCCAGCACGTTCACGGCCAGAAGGAAGCCCACCTGGGTCTGGCTCACCCCCTGGCCGGCGGAGAGCACCGGCAGGAAGGCCACGAAGATGCCCATGCCCAGGGCCTGGCCGCTGCGGCACAAAAAGACCGCCAGCATGGGCCGGTCCCGGATCAGGGCCAGTTGCCGCCCCCAGCCCAGGTTCTCGTTGCGGCGCTGGGCGGCGGGCTTTTCGCGCACCATGACCCAGACCATGGCCAGGCTGACCAGGCTGGTCAGGGCCATGAGCACGAAGTTGGCGCGCACGCCCCACAGGTCGTAGACCACGCCGCCCACCAGGGGCCCCACCCCGAAGCCCAGGAGCATCCAGGTGTTGAAGGCGGCGAAGGAGCGCCCCTCCTGCCCCTTGGCGCTCATGTCGGCCACCAGGGCCATGGCCACGGGCAGGATCATGGCCGCGAACAGCCCCTGGAAGGCGCGGTTGACAACCAGCCCCGTGGGAGTGCCGGTCCAGATCAGGGCCACCGAGAGCCCGGCGTAGCCCAGGAGCCCCAGCTCCAGAAAGAGCTTGCGCCCCAGGCGGTCGCTCAGGAGCCCCACATAGGGCACCACCAGGGCCCGCGAGGCCGAGAAGGAGCTGAAGATCAGCCCCACCATGGTGGCCGAGGCCCCCAGGTCCTGGGCGTAGACCGGCAATATGGGCACGATGATGCCCACTCCCAGCATGGAGACG
>JAKAGJ010000608.1 GCA_021815655.1 Deltaproteobacteria bacterium
CGGCAAAAGCCGCCGGGCTGAAAGATTGATCGGTAAGCTAGGGCCTGAACTTGAATGGTCTTTGACAGCCGCCGAACCCCGGGCCTATGATTTGGCCTGGTTGGCTGGCCGGCTTGGGAGGACGCGGTGCTGATCCAGGACATCCCCTATCATCTGCGCAACACCGTGGAGCGCCTGGAGCTGCCCATCTACCTGGACCTGACGCCCAGGGAGTGCCGTCCCCCCCGGGACCTGGCCTTGGGCGATACCCTGATGCTCCTGGGACTGATCCGCAACCAGGGGCGCCCGATCAAGCTCCACATGGACCCCGGCCCGGCCCGCGAACTGGTGCAGGGCCATCCCCTGGTGGCCGAGCTTCTGCCGCCTGGGGAGCCCTCGCGGCGCTTCAAGCTGTTGCGGGTGCCGGTGGGGCGGGCCGGCCGCCCCCTGGCCTGGGTTTCGGGCACCACGCACACCTTGCCCCTGCCGGTGCTGCCCGTGGACCAGGTGCGCGGCAACCCCGTGCTGGCCCACAGCCTTTACTACCGCCTGGAGAACACCGACGACCGGCCCAGCGTCTTCCTGGACCCGGCGCGGACCCCGGCCCTGGCGGGGCTCTTGTCGCGGCGGCGCCCCACCCTGGTGGTCTTTCCCCTGAATCCCGGCCGCGGCGGTCACTACTGGCGGGACCTGGCCTGGTGGCGGGAGCTGATGACCCGCGCCCGGCGG
Organism: Deltaproteobacteria bacterium; assembly: GCA_021815655.1. Classification (GTDB taxonomy): domain Bacteria; phylum Desulfobacterota; class Desulfarculia; order Desulfarculales; family Desulfarculaceae; genus JACRDC01. Next base: position 709 of record JAKAGJ010000608.1, read on the forward strand.
GACATGGCCGTGGTGGCGGTGGGCGGGCGCGACTACGGCGAGCTGGCCGACGCGGCGGACCACTGCCTGAGCATGGACGACCCCTCCTCCACCCTGCTGGACCTGGCCTGGCTCATGGCGCGGGCGGCCGCTTTCGCGGGGGGCGACGGCGGCCTGTCCCACCTGGCCCTGGCGGTGCAGCCCAGGGTGCTCACCCTGTGGGACTCGGTGTCCAGCTACCGCTTCTGGGCCAGCGCCCAGGGCCACCATCTGCTCTTTTGCAATCCCTACGGCTTCCGTTACCCCCAGACCCGGCGCCTGTCGCTCACCGACGTCAGGCGCCTGGCCGCCCAGATGGCGGGACCGGGCGCCCCGCCCTGGCAGGCCCAGGGCCTGGAGGCCTGGGCCGGGGAGCAATACGGCGGCGTGGAGGGCTTGGCGCGGGCGGTGCTGGCCTGGCAGGAGGTGGCCGAGGAGCGGGGTTTCGTGGAGGACTGGATGGGCCTCCCGGAGCTGAAGGCGCGCATCTACCAGGAAAGCCTGGACTTCGCCCTGGCGGCCCTGGCCGGCCGCCTGCCCGCCGGCGCCAACTGGGTGGCCCCGGCGGCCTGCCCGCCGAGCGCGTAAGCGCTCGTGGTATTAGGCAGCTCCGACAAGCCCGCCAGGGGGGCCGTGGCCCTGGCTAAGCGGGCAGGCCCAGGAGCCCCAGCAGTTGGGGGGCGATCTCCCGCGCCGGGGCCTGGCCGTTCTCGCCCTTGAGCCAGGACAGGCAGTAGAAGCCCACGCCCCGGGGGTTGCTGTCCTGGGGCACGTAGCCCCGTTGGCTCAAGACCGCGAAGTGGGCCGGCCTCAAGCTGGCCAGCAGGGTCTCGATGATGGCGTAGACCTGCTGGTAGGCGGCGAAGGTGTGGTAGTGGGCGATGCCGAAGGCCTGCTGGAAGTAGTCGAGCGCCGTCAGTCCCACCACCAGCACGTCCACCGCCGGCATGGCCAGGGCGGCGGCGATCTTGTTGCGCTCGTTTTGGAAGAGAAAGGCCTCCTGGCGCGCGTCTTGGCGCAGGCGCTGACTCAGCATCTGTTGGTCCATGGCGTTGTGCGCGTGGTCGGGGCGGTAGCCCAGGCACAACAGCCGGGGCAGGAGCTGGGGCGGGTGCACCAGGTCGGGGGACAAAAGCCCCGCCGGGTGGCCGGCCACCGACCAGGCCAGGTCCGGGATGGCCGGATGCCCCAGGGGCGCGGCCAAGAGCCCCACCCGGTAGCGCCGGGCCATGGTCTGCCACAGGCTGGGCACCTTGAGGTCTCCCAGGCCGACTGGGGCCTCATGGCTGCCCTCCTTTTCCAGACCGTGGACCTCGGGCGGTTGGCCGGTGTAGAGGCTGGCCCAGGCCGGCTGGTTGCCGCCGGCCTCGGAAAGGCCGTACATCAGCTCGCCCCAGGCCCGGTGCATCAAAAAGTGGGGCGCGGGCATGCGCACCAGCTCCGGGGATAGCCCCCCGGCCAGGATCACCAAGAGCAGGGGCGGTTTTTCGGCCACGGTGGGTTGCGGGGGCTGCTGGGCCAGACGCTTCTGGCACAGCTCCACGCGGGCCAAGGCCTTGGCCTCGCCGGGGACCAGGGCCAGGTAGCGCTGGTAGTAGGCCTGGGCGCCGGCGTGGTCCTGGCGGGCGAAGCTATTCTCGGCCAGGAGCTGCCAGGCCCAGGGGAAGCCCGGATGGGCGCTGAGCCCTTGGCTGAGCCAGGTTTCGGCCTCGGCGGAGCGCCCCTGCTGGTGCAGGGAACGCCCCAGCCCCAGCAGAATCTCTGGGTCGCCGGCGTCGATGGTCCGGGCCTGGCCCAACAGCCGCTCCGCGGTTGGGTAATCCTGATCTTCCAAGGCCTTGAGCCCCTGGGCCTTGTACTGGTCCAGTTGCTGGCGGTTTTGGTAAAGG
>JAKAGJ010000609.1 GCA_021815655.1 Deltaproteobacteria bacterium
GCGATGGCTCACGACCACCGTGGTGCGCCCGGCCCTTAAGCCCGCCAGGTTGTGCAGGATGCGCTGCTCCGTGTCCGTGTCCACGGCGCTCAAGGGGTCATCCAGCACCAATACCGGCGGGTCCAGAATCAAGGCCCGGGCCAGGGCCAGGCGCTGACGCTGGCCGCCGCTCAGGGTGTGGGCCTTTTCGCCCAGCATGGTGTCCAGGCCCTTGTCCAGCTCCCGCACCTCGGCGGCCAACTCGGCGGCGGCCAGCGCCGCCCACATCTGCTCCGGGCTGGCCTGGGGGCGCCCCAGGAGCAGGTTGGCGCGCACCGTGGCCGAGAACAAAAAGGCCTCCTGGGGCACCTGCACCACCAGGGCGCGCAACTGGGCCTGGCCCAGTTCCAGCACGTCCACCCCGGCCAGCCACACGCTGCCCGGCGGCGGGTCGTAGAGGCGGCTGAACAGGGCCAGCAGGGTTGACTTGCCGGAGCCCACCCGCCCCACCAAGGCCGTGGTCTGTCCGGCAGGGGCCTCCAGGTTTACATCGTGGAGGGTTGGCGCGGCCTGGCCAGGATAGCTGAAGGAAAGCCGGCGCACGCTTAAGTCCAACTCGGCCTCCGCCGCCAGCGCCCGCGGCTGGGGCGGGTCCTGCACCAGGGGCCGGGCCGAAAGCACTTCCTCCACCCTGAGCAGCGAGGCCTTGGCCCGCTGGATGAGGCTCACCACCCAGCCCAGGGCCATCATGGGCCAGGTCAGAAGGCTGAGGTAGGCGGCGAAGGCCACGAAGTCACCGGTGGTGATGCGCCCGGCCACCGTGAGCCAGCCGCCGGCCCCCAGCACGATGGCCAGGCTCAGGCTGGTGAAGAACATCATCAGGGGAAAGAACAGGGCCAGGAGCCGGGCCAGGTCCATGTTCAAATCCAGGTAGCCGCGCCCGGCCCGGGCCAGGCGGGCCTCCTCGCCCGGCATCAGGGCATAGGCCTTGATAAGCCCCACCCCGCTGAAGACCTCGCGCACCTGCTCGGTCATGTCGCCGAAGGCCTCCTGCACCTCCTGGTAACGTCGGTGCAGGCGCCCGGACTGCACCCGGGTCAGCACCACGATCAGGGGCATGGGCAGCACCGCCAAGAGGGTCAGGAGCGGGCTGATGTAGAGCATGAAGCCCACGGCGCTGGTCCCCAGCACCAGGCCGTCCATGGCCGCCACCAGGCCGATGCCGGTGGCCATGCGGATGTTGTTCAGGTCGTTGGTGGATTTGGCCATCAGCTCGCCCGGCGGGTGATCCACCAGATAGCCCAGGTGCATCTCCTGGAGATGCTCGAAAAGCCGCTGACGCAGGTCGCGCTCCACCAGGCGCGAGAAGCCCATCAGGAGGGGCCGCCACACCAGGCGCAACAGGGCCATGCCCGAGGCCAGGCCCAGCACCCCGCCGGCCTGCCAGAGCAGGGAGGCGCTGGTGGCCTTGGCTTGGGTCAGGTCATCGACGGCGAATTTGATCAGGCGGGGTACATAGAGTTGCAGCAGGTCCACGCCCACCAAGGCCAAAAGCCCCAGGGCCAAGGCCCAGCGCCGTTGCCAGGCCAGGTCCTTGAGCAGACGCCATCCTTTAGCCATGGGCGGTCGCTCCCCTGGCCCCTAGGGTATCACCGGGTTTTGACCGCCACTTGGCAGGGCGCGGGGATGAGGAAGTCGCCGCTCTTGTCCAGGGTCTGCTTCTCGCCGCCCAGGATGGAGACCCAGGCCCGGTAGGCGCCGCCCTCGGGAGGCAGCTTGGGCAACTGGTCGCAGCCCACCACCAGCTGGAAGTTGCGGCGGGTGGGGTCGTCCACCTTGACGAACAGCGGCTTCACCGGCCCGGCCGGGACCATGTCGCCGCCCTTGGAGCGGGTCTCGGGTTGCAGGTTGAGCTGCATCCACAGGGTCTTGTGGGCCTTGAGGTCAGCCAGTTCCGCCACCACGTGCACACTCAGCCCCGGCTTGCCCTTGCCTTCGCCCTCGTCGCTGACCCAGATGCGCTGGAAACGCTGCGGCCGCCCCTGGGTTTCCTCGCCGGCGCCGTTTAAGGGGGTGCTGTCGCCTTCCTTGGAGGGGCCGGCGGCCGGGGCCGTGTCGGCGGCGCCGCCGCTGGCCAGGCCCTGGCCGTACTGGCAGGGGCGCGGCACGTCCACCTCGGGGCTCTTCTCCACCGGCTTCTGGCCGGCCCCCAGGATGGTCAGCGAGGCCTTGAGCGTGCCGCCCGGGGGCACCGGCGGCAACTGGTCGCAACGCACGAAGAGCACGTGCCGGTTCTTGGTGGCGTCGTCTATGCGCTGGAACAGGGACTTGCCCTGGCCAGCGCCCTTGCCCTCGGGCTTGAGGTCCAGGCGCAGCCACAGGCCCTGCTCCGGGGGTATGTCGGTGACCTCGGCGCGCACGTACACCGCCAGGCCGCGCACGCCGCCCAGCTCGTGGTTGTCTTCCACGTACACTGAGCTGAAGCGCGGCTCGTTGGGCTGGCGGGCGCGAACCTGGGCCGAGGTGGGGGCCGCCGGCGCCGATTCATTGAAATAGGGCTTGACCGCCGCCAGGAGCTTGTCCTCGCTGGTCAGGCCCTCGAAGCGCTCCACCACCCGCCCCTGGGGATCTATGAC
>JAKAGJ010000610.1 GCA_021815655.1 Deltaproteobacteria bacterium
ATGCCCCCAGGCGTAAAGCTGGGCCAGGGCCCGGCGCAGGGCCCCCACCTCGTCGCCTTGCTGGCAGGTGGGCAGGGTGCGCGCCTGATCCAGGGTGTCGGCCACCAGGCCGCAGAGGGTGTCGCTGGGCCCCACCTCCAGAAAGAGCCGCACGCCCAACTCCCCCCAGAGATGGTGCACCTCCTGCTCCCAGAGCACCGGCAGCTCCAGGTGGTCGAGCAGCATCTGCTTGATCAGGGCCGGATCGCTGGGCATGACCCCGCCGGTGATGTTGCTGGCCAGGGGCAGGCTCGGCGCCTGGAAGGTCATGCCCTCCAGGTAGCGGGCCATGGGCTGGCGGATGGCGCGCATGGCCGGCGAGTGGAATACCGTGCTCACCTTCAGGCGCTTGCAGCGGTGCCCCAGCTCTTCCAGGGCCGCCTGCAGGGCCAGGGCCTTGTCCGTGGGGCCGCCCACCACGGTCTGGCGGGGCGAGTTGTAGTTGGTGAAGAAGAGCCCGCCCAGGCGGGCCAGCAGCTCCTCCAGCACCGGGCGTGGGGCGTCGCTGGCCAGCATGACCCCGGGGTCGCCGCCCTGGCCGTCCACCTGGTCCATGCACAGGGCGCGCTGGTTGACCAGGCCCAGGCCGGCCTCCAGGCTGAAGATGCCGGCCAAGCCCATGGCGCTGATCTCGCCCAGGCTGTGGCCGGCCAGGGCCCGGGGCTTCAGCCCCAGCTCGCTGAGCCAGCCGGCCACGGCCGACTCCAGCACGTTCAGGGCCGGCTGCTGCCAGCGCGTCCTATGCAGCTGGCTGTGTTCGATGTCGAACATCATCTCCAGCAAAGGATAGTCCAGGGTCTGGCTGAGTTGGTCCATGCGCCGGCGGATGGCCGGCAGGGCTTTGTACAGCTCGCTCCCCATGCCCGGGTAGGACGAGCCTTGGCCGGTGAAGACCAGGGCCAGGGGTGGCGCGGGCTGGTCGGCCGGCGCGGCGAAGATGCCGGCGCGGCTCAGGACGCGCAGCTCGGCTGGGCCCAGGGACGTCCTGGTCAGGAGCCCCAGGTGGCTGGCCAAGAGCCGCCGGGCATGGGCGGGGTTGGCCGCCTCCAGGGCCAGGCGGTGGGGGCCGCTGGGCAGCAGGCCGCGCCAGAGCTGCAGGCCGGGCATGATATCGAGCCGGGGCGGCTCGGCCGGCCGGGTGATTACCAGGCCCCGCCCCTCCAGGTCCTCCTCCAACTGGACCACGTAGTTGGATCCGCCGAAGCCGAAGGCGTCCACCTGGAAGCGGCGGGGACGGCCGGCTGGCGCGGGCCAGTCCTCGGGCTGGCCGAGCACCCGGAAGCCCTTCTGCTCCAGGCCGATGGCCGGGTCCGGCTCCTGGTAGTTCAGGGTGGGCGGCAACAGGCCGGCGCCCAGGGCCATAAGCCCGCGCGCCAGGCAGCTCAGGCCCGAGGACCCCAGGTTGTGGCCGATCTGCGCCTTGAAGGCGGCCAGGCAGGGGCCGCGCCCCGGGCCGTAGATCTGGTGCAGGGCCTTGACCTCCTCCACGTCACCCAGCAGGGTGCTGGTGGCGTGGCACTCCACCAGGTCAACCTCCTGGGGCGCGTAGCCGGCCTGGCGGAAGCTGGCGGCCATGGCCAACACCTGGCTGGCGGCCAGGGGCTCCACCAGGCCCTGGTGGCTGTTGCTGGCCCCCAGGCCGCTGATGCGCCCCAGGATGGGCGCGCCCCGCCGGCGGGCGCTGGACTCGCGCTCGATCACCAGCATGGCCCCGCCCTCGCCGGGCACCATGCCGTCGCGGCTCAGGTCGAAGGGCCGGCTCCACTGCTCCGGCGGGCGCTGGAGACCCCTCGCCCCGGCCAGGGCCATCAGGGCCGAGAACTCCAGGTAGAGCATGGGGCTGAGAACTTCCTCGCCTCCGCCCACCAGGGCCGCGTCCAGCGCCCCGGCGCGCAGCAGGTGGCAGGCCGTGTGCAGGGCGGCCAGGCCGCTGGCGCAGGCGGCGGTGAGGGAGAGGCTGGGGCCCTGCATGCCGTGGCGATTGCAGATGTAGCCCACGGCCGTGCTGTTGAGCCGGCCCAAGAGGGTGGAGTCGTCCACCGCCACCCGCCCCAGGCGCATGGCCTTGAGGGCCGCCGCGCGCAGGGGGGCCGGCAGGGGGGTCACAGCCTCCACGTCGCCCAGTATACCCGGGGCCAGGCTGCTGACCAGCAGGTCACCCAGGGTGCCGCCGGCCTCGCCCGAGTTCTGGGAGAGCACCACCCCGAAGCGCCTGGGGTCCAGGACGGCCTGGGGGTCGCCAGCGTGGGCCAGGGCCTGCTGGGCCAGCCAGAGGGTGAGCTTGGTGCAGTAGGTCATGCCCCGGAAGTCGGAGGGGGACAAGCCCAGCTCCTGTCGCGCTATCTCCAGGTTCAGGAAGGCCCCCACCTGGCAGTAGTTGCGCCCCGGCCGGCCGGGGACGGGGTCCAGGAACTCGGCCAGGTCGAAGCAGCGCGGCGGCACCAGGGTGATGCCCGAGCGCAGGTCCAGCACGGCCCGCCATATCTCCTCGGGGCCGTTGCCCAGGGCGTTGGCCAGAGCCAGGCCGGTGACCACGATGCCGTCGCCGTCCGGCCGGGCCGATGGGCGCGGGGCG
>JAKAGJ010000611.1 GCA_021815655.1 Deltaproteobacteria bacterium
GGAAAACTCCCTGGACCCCGACGACCAGCGGCGCATCCGCTGCCACCAGCTGGTGGAGCTGATCGAGGGGCTGGCCGACAACATCCGCAAGATCAGCAGCGACCTGCGGCCGGACATGCTGGACCACCTGGGCCTGGTCTCCACCATGGAGTGGTACGTGGGCGACTTCATGAAGCGCTGGCCGGCCATCCAGGTGGCGTTCTCGGCCGTGGGCTTCGCCAACCAGCGGCGTCTGGACCCCCGCCTGGAGATAGTGCTCTACCGTCTCTTGCAGGAGGGGCTCAACAACGTGGTCAAGCACGCCCAGGCGGCCAAAGTCAGCGTGCAGCTCACCTACAGCCACCCCCGGGTGATCTTCATCATCAAGGACGACGGCGCGGGCTTCACCCAGGAGGCCCGGCCCCTGACCGCGGGCATGGGCCGGGGCGGGGTGGGGCTCATCGGCATGCGCGGCGGCGTGGCCTCGGTGGGCGGCACCATCGACATACGCTCCAGCCCCGGCAAGGGCACCGTGATCCGGGCCGAGCTGCCCGCCAAGCAGGGACCCGAGGAGGAGCCGGCCTAAGGCCCGGGGGCCGTCGGGCAATTCGGGGGTTGTTAGCCGAGGCCCAGGCGGCGTAGAGTTATATGTCCGGTTCAGCCAAGGGTCACTGTCATGGGGGAGCGCCGGTCATGAGCAAGATCCGCGTACTCATAGCCGACGACCATGCCGTGGTGCGCTCGGGGCTCAAGCAGCTCATCAGCGAACAGACGGACATGGAGGTGGCCGGCGAGGCCGCCGACGGCCTGGAGGCCCTGGCCCAGGCCAAGGCCCTCAAACCCGACGTCATCATCCTGGACATCGGCATGCCCGGGGTCAGCGGCCTGGAGGCGGTGAGCCTTATCAAGGAGGCGGTGCCCTCCTGCCAGATCGTGGTGCTGACCATGCATGGCAAGGAGTCCTTCGTGCGCCAGGTCTTGAGTTCCGGAGCCCTGGCCTACGTGCTCAAGGCCTCGCCGGTCAGCGACGTGCTGGAGGCGGTCAAGGCCGTGCACGGCGGCCAGTACTTCCTCTCCTCCAAGATCGAGGCCGAGGTGGTGGGCGCCTACCTGGACAGCCGTCGCCAGGCCCCCACCCCCCGGGGCTACGACACCTTGAGCGAGCGCGAGCAGCAGATCTTCCGTCTGGTGGCCGAGGGCAACTCCACCAACCAGATCGCCGATGTGCTCTGCGTCAGCCCCAAGACCGTGGAAAAGCACCGCACCAACATCATGAAGAAGCTGAGCCTCAAAGACCGGCTCGATATGGTCAAGTACGCGGTAAAGATCGGCATTATCGACCCGCAGCTCTGGGAGGACTAGCCCCTCCTTACCTCCCCGCTCCCCGTCGGCCTCCAGGCCCCTCTTTCCCCTGCCCGCGAGGTAGGGGGTTTCCCCCCCAAAATACGGGTTGCCACCCATGGACAGCCCGAGCCTCTCTTAGAGATGATGAGATCAAGCTCACAAGCCTGAAAGCCAGGCTGCGGCCAGGTTTCATTGCTTAAACCGGAACTCTAGGTGGGAGGGTGTCATGGGCAAGACGGCAAAGGAGATGGTGGAGTCCGCGGACTTCAAGAGGTTGGTGTCCAAGCGCTGGACCGTATCCCTGATCCTACTGGCGGCGTGTTTCATCACCTATTACGGCTACATCCTGCTGATCGCCGTGGACAAGTCCTTCCTGGCCCAAAAGATCGGCACGCACACCACCCTGGGCATCCCCATCGGCGTGGCGGTGATCGTCATCAACTGGATCCTCACGGTCATCTATGTCATCTGGGCCAACAACAACTACGATGGCGAGGTCAAGCGCCTGAAGGAACAACTCTAATATTAGGGGAGGTGACACAAGATGCAGCCAGCTACTGAAGTCGCGCAGAGCGCCATCGGGTCCCCGACCGCGTCGGGCATCATTTTCTTCCTTTGCATCATTTCGCTAACCCTGGTAATCACCTATTGGGCCGCCAAGCGGACCAAGACCACCAAGGAATTCTACGCCGCCGGCCGCAGCATCAGCGGCCTGCAGAACGGCTTCGCCCTGGCCGGCGACTACATGTCCGCCGCCTCCTTCCTGGGCATCGCCGGCATCACCTCCCTCAAGGGCTATGACGGCATGATCTACGCCACGGGCTGGCTGGTGGGCTGGCCGGCGCTGATGTTCCTCATCGCCGAGCCCCTGCGCAACCTGGGCAAGTACACCTTCGCCGACGTGGTGGCCTTCCGGCTCAAGCAGAGGCCGGTGCGCATCGCCGCGGCCATCGGCGGCGTCATCACCCTGCTGACCTACACCATCGCCCAGATGGTGGGCGCCGGCAACCTCATCAAGTTGATGTTCGGCCTGCCCTACGAGGTCTCCGAGATCATCGTGGGCGTGGTCATGCTGGCCTACGTGCTGTTCGGCGGCATGATCGCCACCACCTGGGTGCAGATCATCAAGGCCTGCCTGCTGCTCTTCGGTGTCAGCCTGCTGACCATCCTGGTCATGGCCCAGTTCGGCTTCAGCTTCGGCAACCTCTACACCGCCGTGGCCGAAAAGTACGGCCAGGCCAACCTGGCCCCCGGCGCCCTGGTTTCCACCCCGCTGGAGGCCGTGAGCC
>JAKAGJ010000612.1 GCA_021815655.1 Deltaproteobacteria bacterium
TCCCCGGCCGTGCAGGCTCACCACGCCGGCTTGGTGCCAGGGCTCCTTGAGGCGCGCGAAGGCGGCCTGCACGCTGGTGACGTTGGGGTGGATCACCAGGGCCTCGGGCCCCAGCCTTTCGGCCAGGCGCTGGGCGATGCCGAAGAAGCCGGGGTCACCGGAGGCCAGCACCACCACCCGCTGCTCCCGGGCCAAGCGTCCCAGTTGGTCCAGCCAGGGCTCCAGGCTACCCTCCAGCGGCAGACGCTGCCCCAGGTGCTGGGGGAACAGGTCCAACAGGCGCCGGCCGCCGGCCAGCACCTGGGCCTCTTGCACCAGCCGCAGGCCCTTGGCCGGCAGGTCGTCAAGACCCATGCCCAGGCCGATGACTTGGATGGGGATCATGCTGCCTTCTCCTGGCGGCGGCCCCGGAAGATCACCTGGCCCTCGTAGTCCAGGATCATAACCCAAAGCCCGGGGCCGGAGCCGGCCCACAGGGCCATGGAATGCAACAGCCGCCGCCCCACCAACTCCACCAGGTCCAGGTGGCCGGCCTGGGTCAGGATTTCCAGGGCGTGGCGGGCGGTATTGGCCGCAAGCACCGCCTGGCATAGGCCCTGGTCCATCCCCGCCTCTTCAAGCCAGCCGGCCAGGCGCATCAACTCCAGGGGGGCGCGGTGGGCGTGGGTGCACTCGAGTCCCTGGGCCTGTTTGATGGCCTTGCCAAAGTAGCATACCACTCCCACCAGCCCGAAGCCTTGCGCCTTGGCCTGTCGCAGGGCATGGCCAAAGAAGTCGGCGATCTGCACGAAGCACAGAGGGGGCAAGTCGGGGCGCAAGGCCTGGGCGCGCTTCTCGCTGCGTCCCCCGGTGGTAAAGACCACCTCGCGCTCGCCGGCGGCGCGGGCCACGGCCAGGGCGCTGTCGATGGTGGCGGTGTAGGCCTCGTGGCTGAAGGGCTTTACCAGACCCGTGGTGCCCAGGATGGAGATGCCACCCTCGATGCCCAGGCGGGGATTGAGGGTGCGCCGGGCCAGGCGCTGGCCCTCGGGAACGCTGATCTCCACCTGGGCGGCCAGGGGCAGGCCGGAAGTCCCCAGCTCCAGCCAGGCCTCTTGCAGGGCATGTTCTATCATGACCCGGGGCACCGGGTTGATGGCCGGCTCGCCCACGGCCACCGGCAGGCCAGGCCGCGTCACGCGCCCCACGCCCGGGCCGCCTGTGAACGCCACCCCTGGCGGCGTGGCGGCGGGCGGGCTGACCAGTCTGACCAGGGCCTGAATGGCCGCGCCGTGGGTCACGTCGGGGTCGTCGCCGGCGTCCTTGATGACCGTGGCCTGGGCCTGCCCCGAGGCGGGGATGAGGGACTGGCTTATGGTTATCTCCAGGCGCGCGCCCGAGGGCAGGGGGATGCTCACCCGGGCCGGCGGGTTCCCGCTCAGCAGATGGACCAGCGCCGCCTTGGCTGCGGCGGCCGCCGCGCTGCCCGTGGAGAAACCCGTCCGGAGCTGGCGCCGGGCCATGTCAGTACCACCAGGCGAAGAGCAGGGCTACCACCAGCACGCTCAGCACCCGCGCACCCTGGCCCATCAGCAGGAGCTTGCTGCCCAGGCCCGGCGAGTAGATGCCCATGTAGTGGGGCAGCTGGTGGCGCAGGGCGCGCACCGGCGTGGCCAGGATGTTGCCGATCAAAAGCGCGATGACGATCTCCTTGGCCCCCAGACTGCCGGAGTGCAAAAGCGCCCCGGCGGCGGCGAATCCGCTGGTGAACTCGGTCATCACCCCGAAGATCACCACGCTCATGGCCTCTACCGAAACCACCTGGCTGGATATCCAGCGGGCCAGGGCCTGTCCCAGCCAGGTGAAGAAGCCTCCCTGGGCCAGCACGAAGATGGCCAGATACACCGGCAGGATGATGAGCAGCAGGCGCTTAAGGCGGCCCAGGAACTTGGGCCAGGTCTCTCGCAGCACCTGGCGCCAGGGCTTGGGCGCGGCGGTGGCCTGGTCCGGCAAGGCCTGGGACGGAGGCAACAGGACCCGGCTCAGTACGATCACCCCCAGGCAACGCAGCAGGGAGGCCAAGAGTGTCAGGGCGAAATACATGAGCGCCACGTGGCCGAGGAGGGCGTAGACCACGAAGAAGGTGGTGGGCAGATGCAGGAAGTAGGCCGGCAGGCTGGCGTTCAAAAGGTTGGCCAGCACCAGTTGCCGCTTGTTGAGCCGGCCCTCCTGCCAGGAGGTATAGAGCAGGGTGTTGGCCGCCACGCCCGAGGCGAAGGCCGCCGAGAAGGAGACCCCGGCCTCCTGGGGCAGGCGAGCCCTTTTCACCAGGGGCCACACCAGCACGCCCAGGCGGGCGGTCCAGCCCAGGCCCTCGATGATCTGCCCCACCAAGAGGCCGCCGGCGATGAAGGCCAGGGTCTTGCAGAGGGGCAGGACCATCCTATGCCACCATAGGCTGGGGCGCGCCAGGCCTGGCGGCAGGACCGGCGCCAAGGCCAGGTACAAGCCACCGGCCAGGACCAGCGCTCCCAGGGTGATCCACAGGCCCCGGCCTGGTCCCTGCCCGCGGCCCGAGCCGGGCTGGCGGCCCGAGCCGGGCTGGCGGCCCGGGCCGGGCTGGCGGCTGGCG
>JAKAGJ010000613.1 GCA_021815655.1 Deltaproteobacteria bacterium
GAAGTTGATGTTGGACTCTCCCGCCGGCACCATGGGCAGCACCGCCTCCTCGGGGTCCACCATGATGTCCAGCACCACCGGCAGCCGCTCCTCCTCGGCGGATTTGAGCGCCCAGCGCAGGCTCGACGCCAGGTCCTCGGGGCGCTCCACCCGCCGCCCCAGGGCGCCGAAGGCCCTCGCCACCTGGTCGTAGGGCGGGCAGGCCAGGTTGGACTGGGAGTGGCGCTGCTCAAAGAACATGTGCTGCCATTGGCGCACCATGCCCAGGTTGCCGTTTTTGAGCACCGCCACCACCACGGGGATGCGATAGCGCACCGCCGTGCACAGCTCCTGCACGTTCATCAGGAAGGACCCGTCGCCGTCGATGCACACCACCTGGCGCTCGGGCATGGCCACCTTGGCGCCGATGGCCGCCGGCAGACCGAAGCCCATGGTGCCCAGGCCGCCGCTGGTGATGAGCGTGCGCGGCTTCTTGAATTTGTAGTACTGGGCCGTGAACATCTGGTGCTGGCCCACGCCGGTGACCACGATGTCATCCTCGCCCATGAGGGCGTTGATCTCCTGCACCGCCTGCTGGGGCAGGATGACGCCGTCCTTCTGGCGATAGCCCATGGGGTACTTGTGACGCCAGGTGGCCAGGACCTTGTGCCAGGCGCTGAAGTCGGGGCGGCTTTCCCAGGCGCGGGCCCCGGCCAAAAGCGCCGCCAGCACCGGCTTGGCGTCGCCCACGATGGGCACCGCCGCCGGCAGGCACTTGCTGATCTCGGATGCGTCCACGTCGATGTGCACCAGCTTGGCGCCCGGCGCGAAGGCCTCCAGCTTGCCGGTCACGCGGTCGTCCAGGCGGCAGCCCACGCAGATCAGCACGTCGCTGTTGTACAGGGCCAGGTTGGCGTAGCCGGTGCCGTGCATGCCGGGCATGCCCAGGCTTAAACGGTGGTCGCTGGGGATGTTGCCCAGGCCCATGAGGGTGCTGGTCACCGGGATATCCAAGTACTCGGCCAGGGCCTTGAGTTCGTCACAGGCCTGGGCGTGGATCACGCCGCCCCCGGCCAGGATCACCGGCTGCCGGCAGTTCCTGATGAGTTTCAGGGCGCGCTCGATCTGCATGGGGTGCCCCTTGGCCACGGCCCCCCGCTGGCCGGCCAGGCGCGGACCGCTGGCGGCCAGTATCTCGGTCTGGGACACCGTGACGTCCTTGGGCAGGTCGATGAGCACCGGCCCGGGGCGGCCGCTCACCGCCAGGTGGAAGGCCTCGGCAAAGACCGGGGCCACCTGGTCGGCGCTGGTGAGCTGGTAGTTGTGCTTGGTGATGGGCATGGTGATGCCGCGCATGTCGGCTTCCTGGAAGGCGTCGTTGCCCAACAGGTGCGAGGGCACCTGCCCGGTGACCGCCACCACCGGGGTGCTGTCCATCATGGCGTCGGCCAGGCCGGTGACCAGGTTGGTGGCCCCGGGGCCGCTGGTGGTCATGACCACGCCGGCCTTGCCGGTGGCCCGGGCGAAGCCCTCGGCCATGTGGGCGCCGCCCTGCTCGTGCCCCACTATGATGTGGCGCAGTTTGCCGTCGCGGTGCAGGGCGTCGTACACCGGCATGATCTGCCCGCCCACCATGCCGAAGACCACCTCCACGCCCAAAGCGTGCAGGCTGGCGATCACCGCGTCGGCCCCGCTCATCTGGGCGCGGGGGGCGCCGTGGGGCTTGCGTTGGGTTTGGCTTGCCATTTTATCTTCTCCTTAGAGGGCCGCCCTGACGAGCGGCGCCATGCGTGTCTATTTGTCGCCGCAGCCGTCGCGCAGCACCGCCCCTTGGGCGGCGCTGGTGACCAGGGCCGCGTAGCGGGCCAGGGCCCCGCGCCTGAACTTGGGAGCCGGCGGCCGCCAGGCCCCGCGCCGGGTTTCCAGCTGGGCCTGGTCCACCAGGAGCTCCAGGCGGCGCTCCGGGATATCGATGAGTATCTGATCGCCGTCGGCCACCAGGGCCAAGGGTCCGCCGGCGGCGGCTTCCGGCGAGGCGTGGCCGATGGCCGCGCCCCGGCTGCCGCCTGAGAAGCGGCCGTCGGTGACCAGTGCCACCTGGCCATCCAGGGGGCCGCCGCTGATGAGGCTGGTCAAGGCCAGCATCTCGCGCATGCCCGGGCCGCCGGCCGGCCCCTCGTAGCGCACCACCAGCACCTCACCGGGACGCACCAGGCCCTGGCTCACGGCGGCCACCGCCGCCTCCTCGCCATCGAAGACCCGGGCCGGCCCCTGGTGCTTGAGCATGGCCGGGGCCACGGCGGTCTGCTTGACCACCGCGCCTTCCGGGGCCAGGCTGCCGGTCAGCACGGCGATGCCGCCTTGGGCGTGCACAGCGTCTTCCAAAGTGTGGATCACCGGCTGCCCCTGGTGCGCCACCTCCGGCACCTGGCGGGGCAGGTAAGACGCCAGGGGGCCGCCGTTGGCCGTGGGCACCTCCAGGTGCAGGCTGGCTTCCAGGCGCTTCATAACCGCGCCCACGCCGCCGGCCTGGTGCAGATGCTGCATGCGCATGGGCCCGCCGGGGCTCATGGATACCAGGTGGGGGGTCGTGCGGGCCAGGCGATCGAAATCCTTGAGGCC
>JAKAGJ010000614.1 GCA_021815655.1 Deltaproteobacteria bacterium
CGGCGGCACCGAGGAGACCACCACCGGCGTGATCCGCCTGCGGGCCATGGCCAAGGACGGCGTGCTGGCCTATCCCATCGTGGCGGTCAACGACGCGGGCACCAAGCACCTGTTCGACAACCGCTACGGCACCGGCCAGAGCACGGTGGACGGCATGATCCGGGCCACCAACCGCCTGCTGGCCGGCAGCAACTTCGTGGTCTGCGGCTACGGCTGGTGCGGCCGCGGCGTGGCCATGCGGGCCCACGGCATGGGCGCCAACGTCATCATCACCGAGGTGGACCCCCTGCGCGCCCTGGAGGCGGTGATGGACGGCTACCGGGTGATGACCATCGCCAAGGCCGCGCCCCTGGGCGACTTCTTCTGCACGGTCACCGGCGACATCCACGTCATCCGCCAGGAGCATTTCGCGGCGATGAAGGACGGGGCCATCGTGGCCAACAGCGGGCACTTCAACGTGGAGCTGGACCTGGAGGGCTTGGCCAAGATCACCAAGGCCCGCCGGGCCATCCGCGACTTCGTGGAGGAGTTCACCCTGGGTAACGGTCGGCGCGTGTACGTGCTAGGCGAGGGCCGCCTGGTGAACCTGGCCGCCGCCGAGGGGCACCCTTCCAGCGTCATGGACATGAGCTTCGCCAACCAGGCCCTGTGCGCGGCCTACATGAAGGCCAACGCCGCCAAGCTGGGCAAGCAGGTCTACACGGTGCCCGCGGCTATCGACGCCGAGGTTGCCCGCTTGAAGCTCTCCGCCCTGGGCGTGGGCATTGACAAGCTCACCAAGGAGCAGAAGGCCTACCTCAACACCTGGACCATGGGCACGTAAGCCCAGGGCCCAAACCAAAAGCCAAGGCAAGAGCGGGCGGGGCTGGTCCTCGCCCGCTCTTTTTTCTATGCCAGCATCCAGCATAGTGTCATTGCGGGCGAAAACCAGGCAAGCCACCATGCTTTCCTTGAGTCCCCGCCGGTCTGCTCTTTTCATCGACAACCCCGCCACGGGAGCCGCCAGCCTACGCTGGAACCACTACGCCAATTGACCCGCATTCGCGCCAGAGGGGGCGCCCGGCTGCCACGCGGGCCATGGCCGGCCTTGTTGGCATCAGTTTAGAAGCCATCGTCGTTCCAGGTGGGCTGGCGCTTGTTCAGGAAGGCGTTGAAGCCCTCGGTGGCGTTGGGGCTGACGCCGGCCAGGGCCATCATCTCCTTGGCGTACTGGTAGGCCTGCCACTCGGTCATCTCCGACTGGGCGTAGAAGACCTGCTTGGACATGGCGATGGCGTACTTGCTGGACTGGGCTATCTCAAGAGCCCAGGCCAGGGTGTCTTCTTCCAGGGTGGCGTCCGGGAAGACCTTGTTGACCAGGCCGAACGCTGAAGCCTCCTGGGCCGTGTAGAGTTTGGCGGTCATGAGCATCTCCAGGCATTTCTTCTGGGGCACCGCCCGGCTCACGGCCACCGTGGGGGTGGAGCAGTTGTAGGAGTAGATCAGGCCGGTCATGCCGAAGCGGGCATGCAGGGCCCCGGCGGTGATGAGGTCGCAGCCGGCGGCCAGGTGGCAGCCGGCGGCCATGGCGATGCCGTGCACCTGGGCGATGACGCACTGGGGGGCCTGGCGGATGGCGGTCATCATCTTGACCGAGGTGTGGAACAGGCGTCTGATCTCGCCGGCCGGCTGGTTAAGTATCTCGCCGCGGTCGTGGCCGGCGCAGAAAAGCTCGCCGGCGCCCTTGAGGATTATCACCTTGGCCGCATGGCGGGCCGCCGCGTCCTCCAGGCAGGCGATGATCTCTTCCTCGCAGGCCCGGGACAGGGCGTTGCGCTTGGCGGGGCGGTTGAGGGTCAGCCGCCCGATCTCGTCTTTTTCATCGTAGAGGATGTGCTGAAAGGTCATGGGGGCACCTCCCGGTCAAGATCTTGGTTTTCCGGCCTGGCCCGGCGTGGCCGCCCCTGGCGGATGTATGGCATGGGGGCCGCGAGCCTCATCCTCGGCGGAGCAAGCCGGGGCTGGACGAGATGTCTTGTTTAACCTAGCAGGCATCGAGCAGGCAGGGGAAGGGGCAAACGGCCGGAGGCGGGGCGGCGGCTGTGGGGGGGCGGGCGCGCTACTTCTGTTCTTCATCCTCCACGATGCGCAGGCCTTCCATCTGGCTGATCTGCTTCATGAGGAACTTGCGCTTTTCAAAGGCCCCCTTTTCGCCGACCCGGGAGGTCCAGTCGCACATGAGCTTGCGCGCCTTGACCACCGAAATCATGGGACCTTGGATATCCTCGATGCCCAGAATCTCGCAGACGCGCTTCTTGGTCATCTCCTCCAGGGTGATGACTTTGGCCAGACCCACCTTATCGTCGCGCCTGCGCTTGGCCTTGGCCACGGCGGGTTTTTTCTTGCCCCCGAAGATGTCGCTCAGCAGGCCCAATTGTTCACCTTTTTACCCTTAGTGTCAGCACTGACCCTTTGGCGGCGCTGGCCTTGCCGGAGTGGCCATTTTGTGGCCCCCAACGGAGTCCAGCCGCATCAACTGTACCATAATGCAAAACATTTGTGACCAGGCTTTTGCGTCAATCCCCCGGCCGGCGCGGTGTTTCAGGTTCATGATTCTTATC
>JAKAGJ010000615.1 GCA_021815655.1 Deltaproteobacteria bacterium
CTCGCCGCGCACCGGGTCCACGCGGTAGGGCGAGGCCGGGTCCAGCAGGCGGGCCACCTCGTCGGCGTGGAGGCCGGCGCAGTTGACCAGCCAGCCGCTCAGGAAGCTGTCGCCGGCGCCATCGCGGTAGCGCAGCGAGAGTTCGAGGCCTTGGGGCCGGGCGCGGGCGGCGGCCAGGCGGGTGTGGGTCAGGAAGGTGGCCCCGGCGTTGCTGGCCAGGGCGTAGAGCTGGTGCACCAGGGCCGCGGCGTCGACGATGCCGCTGGTGGGCAGGCGCAGGGCGGCCAGGGCCCGCACCTGGGGTTCCAGCTCGCGGGCCTCCCGGCCGCTGATGAGCGCCGCCGGCACGCCGTTGATGCCGGCGCGCTCCAGGTAGGTTTGCAGCGCGTGCGTCTGGGATTCCTGGCTGGCCACCACCAGCTTGCCGCAGGCCAGGGAGGGCACACCGTAGCGGGCGCAGAAATCGCGCAGCAGTTGGTTGCCCCGGGGGCACAGGCGGGCCTTGAGGGGGCGCGTCTGGGGGTCGTAGTACAACCCGGCGTGGATCACTCCCGAGTTGCGGGAGGACTGGTTCTCGCCCTGGCTGACGCCGGGGTTCTTCTCCAGCACCAGCACCTGGTGGCCGGCCCGGGCCAGGCGCCAGGCCAGGGCGCAGCCCACCACGCCGGCCCCCACGATGGTTATGGGCAGATCCTCCGGCACCACGGCTCCCCAGACCCCGGCCAGGCGGCCAGGGCTTTAGTCCGGCCTCAGCCCTGGCGGTAGCGCTGGGCCTTGGCCCGCAGCTCGGCCAGTTGGCGGGCCACGTTGTCCTGTTCGGCGGGCGTGAGGTCGCGCACCACCCGGGCCGGCTGTCCCAGCACCAGCACCCCCGCTGGCACGGCCATGCCCGGCGGCACCACCGCCCCGGCTCCCACCAGGGCGCCGGCCCCCACCACGGCGCCGTCCAGCACGATGGCCCCGATGCCCACCAAGGCGCCGGCTCCCACGCTGGCCCCGTGCAGGCAGGCCTGGTGGCTTATCAGCGCGCCCTCGCCCACCTCCACCGGGTGGCCGTGGGGGGACTCCAAGAGGGCCAGGTCCAGCACCGCGCTGCCCTGGCCCACGCTGATGGCCTCGTCGTCGGCGCGCAGCACCGCCCCCGGCCACACCGTGACCCCGGCGGCCAGGGTCACGCGGCCGATGATCCGGGCCGCGATGTCCACGAAGGCGCTGTGATGTATCCGGGGCTCCTGGCCGTCAAAGGCCGAGATCAGGCGCCCTTGGTCTGAGTCTGGCATGTTCAGGCCCTCCGCGGCCCCGGGATGTTTCCTTCAATATTTACCGGGCCATGGTAGCCCATCCCTCCCAGCTTGGCAATGCGCGGCGGCCCGCCGCGCGGGTGGAGGCGCCGGGGTGTGCGTCTTTTCTCATGCCGGGCGGGGCGGAGCGGCAAAATGGTGGGTGATCTTAAGGGTGTCAATATGACATAATTTCAGTAGGCTAATTCTGAGCTGATCTTGTGGGCCGGTTGCTGTTCTCCTGGCAGTCAGGCATTTTGCGCCCCACCAGGTAGTTGCGCGAAATGCATAGGATAACGCCGGGTGCCCCGCGCGCCCCAACGGTCGGGCTGGCCCCTGGGCCCGGCCATGGAGATCAGCCATGCTCTCACCCCGCGCCCTTATCGTGCCGCCTTCCCCCTACAGCATGAGACTCGCCGACTTTCAGGAACTGGAGGAATGCCGCCAGGCCCTCTTGACCGGCTTTGATCCCCTGGCCCCGCGCCTGCTGGTCTGTTGCGGCACCGGCTGCCTGGCCACCGGCGCCCGCGAGGTGGCCCAGGCCCTGCAAGAGGCCGTCGATCAGGCCGACTGGCCCCGTGGCCGGCGTCCCCAGATCACCAAGACCGGCTGCCAGGGCTTCTGCTCGCGGGGGCCGGTGGTGGTGGCCCAGCCCCAGGGCTGGTTCTACCAGCGGGTGGGCACCGCCGACGCCGGCCAGGTGGTGGAAGAGACCCTGGGGCGGGGGCAGATAATCCCGCGCCTGCTGTACTACCCCCCCGACTCCAAGGAGCCGGTGGCCCGGGCCCAGGACATACCCTTCTACGCCAAGCAGACCCGACTGGTCTTGAGCCGCATCGGCCAGGTGGACCCCTTTGACATCCGGGACGCCCTGCGCCTGGGCGCCTACCAGGCCCTGGCCCGGGTGCTGACCCATATGAGCCCGGCCCAGGTCACCGAGGAGGTCTACCGCTCCCGGTTGCGCGGCCGCGGCGGCGCCGGCTTCCCCACCGGGCAAAAGTGGGAGTCCGCGGCGCAGCAGCCCGGCCCCCGCTACATCATCTCCAACGGCGACGAGGGCGACCCCGGGGCCTTCATGGACGCCGCGGTCATGGAGGGCGACCCCCACGCCGTGCTGGAGGGCATGGCCATCGCCGCCTATGCCGTGGGCGCCGGTTGGGGCTATCTCTATGTGCGCTTCGAATACCCCCTGGCGATCAAGACCCTCACCGCCGCCATCCGCCAGGCCAGGGCCCTGGGCCTTTTGGGCGAGAACATCCTGGGCAGCGGCTTCAGCTTCGATCTGTCGGTCTCCACCGGGGCCGGGGCCTTCATCTG
>JAKAGJ010000616.1 GCA_021815655.1 Deltaproteobacteria bacterium
GCCACCAACATCGAGCAGCTCAACCGGGCCGTGGCCGCCGAGGCCGAAAAGCGCCGCGTCTTCGTCAACGTGGTGGACGTGCCCGAGCTGTGCAGCTTCATCGTGCCGGCCAGCCTGCGGCGCGGGGACCTGTGCCTGGCCGTGAGCACCGCAGGCGCCGGCCCGGCCGTGGCCCGGCGCCTGCGCGAGGGCCTGGAGGAGCAATACGGCCCCGAGTGGGGCGACTATCTGCGCCTGATGCGCGCCGCCCGCCAGTGGGTCAAGGACCAGGGGCGGCCGGCCGAGATGAACCGCCCCCTGTTCTTCGCCCTGGCCGACTCCGACCTCCTGGCGCGCCTCAAGGCCGGCGACCTGGCCGGCGTGGACGCGCTCTTGGCGCGCATACTGGGACCGGAGTGCAGCCTGGCCGCCCTGGGCTGGCCCGGCCCGCCGCCCACCCCCGAGGCCGCGCCATGAGCGCCACCCTGCACTGGCTGACCCTGGCCGCCTACCTGCTGGGCACCGGCCTGTACCTGGGCTTTGTCATCTGGCAACGCCGGGGGCTGCACGTCATGGGCCGGGGCGTGCTGTGGGCGGGTTTCAGCCTGCACACCTTGGCCCTGGCCGCGTCCTGGGTGGAGACCGGCGCCCTGCCGGCCTTGAGCCTGCGCCAGTCCCTGGACGTCTTCTCCTGGGCGCTGATGGGCGCCAGCCTGCTGGTCAACCTGCGCCTGGGCATAATGATCCTGGGGGCCTTGACCGCCCCCCTGTGCGCCCTCCTGCTCATGGCCGCCGCGGTGCTGCCGATGCCGGCGGCCCCGCCCTCGGCCCTGCTGAAAAGCGCCTGGATCACCATCCATGTCCTCTGTCTGCTGGCCGGCTACGGTCTGCTGGCCCTGACCTTCCTGGGCGGCGGGCTGTATTTGTTGCAAGACAGCCTAATCCGCAAGAAGCGCCTGGGCGCGGCCTTCAAGCGCCTGCCCTCGCTCAGCCGCCTGGACGCCCTGGGGCAGCAAGCCCTGGTGGCCGGCTTTTGCCTGCTCACCGTGGGGCTCATCACCGGCGCGGTCTACGCCCAGATCACCCTGGGCTCCTATTGGCGCTGGCACCCCAAGGAGGTCTGGTCGCTCATCACCTGGCTGTGCTACGCCGCCCTGTTGCACACCCGCCTGGTGCAGGGCTGGCGAGGACGCCGGGGGGCCTGGCTGGGGGTGGCGGCCTTCGCGGCGCTGATGTTCACCTTCCTGGGCGTGGGCCTGCTCTACAGCGGCTACCACAGCTTCGAGGCCCTGCCCACCCTGACGGGGCCGCTGCCGTGAATCTCGTCCTCATCGGCCTCAACCACAAGACCGCGCCGGTGGCGCTGCGCGAGTGCCTGGCCCCGCCGCCCGGCACCCTGGAGGAACTGCACCAGCAGGCCCTGGCCCTGCCGGGGGTGCGCGAGGCCCTGATCCTCTCCACCTGCAACCGCGTGGAGGTGCTGGCCGTGGCCGACCAGGGGCCAGAGGCCCTGGCCGGATTGGGGGCCTGGCTGGCCCGGGGCAAGCCCGTGGACCTGGCCAGCTTCGAGCAGGCCCTGTATCGCCACCAGGACCAGGAGGCGGTGCGGCACCTGTTCCGGGTGGCTTCCTCGCTGGATTCCCTGGTGGTGGGCGAACCCCAGATATTGGGGCAGATCAAGGAGGCCTTCCGCCTGGCCGCCGGCGCCGGGGCCACGCGGGCAGTGCTGAACAAGCTCTTGCACAAGACCTTCCAGGTGGCCAAGCGCGTGCGCACCGAAACCCGCATCGGCGGCGCGGCGGTGAGCGTCTCCTACGCCGCCGTGGAGCTGGCCAAGAAGATATTCGATGACCTCAAGGGGCTCAAGGTGCTCTTGATCGGGGCCGGCGAGATGGCCGAGCTGGCCGCCGAGCACCTCCTGACCCAGGGCGCCGGCGAGATACTGGTGGCCAACCGCACCCTGGAGCGGGCCGTGGAGCTGAGCAAACGCCTGGGCAGCGGCGCGGCCTTGGGCCTGGGCGACCTGGCCCAGGCGCTTAGCCAGGTGGATATCGTCATCAGCTCCACCGGGGCCAGCGAGCCGGTCATCACCCATGACCTGGCCCGCCGCAGCCTTAAAACCCGCCGGGGGCGCCCGTTGTTTTTCATCGACATCGCCGTGCCCCGGGACGTGGAGGCGCGGGTGGCCGAGTTGGACGGCTGCTTTGTCTACGACATCGACGACCTGACCCAGGTGGTGCAGCGCAACCGTCAGGGCCGGGCCGGCGAGGCCCAGGCCGCCGAGGCCATCGTGGCCGAGGAGGTGGTGAAGTTCGGGGCCTGGCTGCGCTCGCTGGCCGTGGTGCCCACCATCACCGAGCTGACCGGCAAGGCCGAGGAGATACGCCAGGCCGAGCTGGCCCGCACCATGAAGGACCTGGGGGAAATCGGGCCCGCCCAGGCCGAGGCCCTGGAGCGCCTGACCAGATCGCTGGTCAAGAAGCTCCTGCACGACCCCATCCAGTTCATCCGCGAGCAGGGGCACAGGAGCGACGAGAGCCAGCGCAACCACCTGGCCCTGGCCCGGCGGGTCTTCAGACTCAGCCAGGACGACGGCGAATAGGCCGGCCTGGC
>JAKAGJ010000617.1 GCA_021815655.1 Deltaproteobacteria bacterium
CTGGGGAGTGGTGACCGGCGGCCTGGGCGGGGTGATGGCGGCGGCCATGCAGGGCGCGGCCTCGGCCGGGGGGCTCACCCTGGGCATCCTGCCCGGGGCCGACCCCGCCGCCGCCAACCCCTGGTGCCGGGTGGTGATCCCCTCGGGGCTGGGCCAGGCCCGCAACGTGCTGGTGGTGCAGAGCGGGCAAGCGGCCATCGCCATCAGCGGGGGGGCGGGCACCCTCTCGGAGATCGGCCACGCTCTGAAGCTGGGGCGGACCGTGGCCGGCTTGAACTCCTGGCACCTACCCGGCCTCTACCAGGCCGCGAACCCGGCCGACGCCGTGGGGCATGTCTTGGGCGGCCTGGCCGCCTGACCCTCCCTCACCGCCCCCGGCTGTGCTCGTCGTCGTGGCAGTAGACGCACAGGTTCTCCCAGTTGGAGCCGTCGGGGGGGTTGTTCCTGTAGTTGCCGTCCTTGTGGTGCACGGTGAGCAGGTGCCGCTCCTTGGGCGCGAACTCCCGGGCGCACTTGGCGCAGATCAGCCCGTGGATGCGCAGGGACTCCTCGCGGTAGGCAGGCCCGGACCGGGCTGGCCCCCGCCACGCCGCCGCCAGTTCCGCCGTGGGGCGCTCCCCCGCCGGCTTGGCCGGCGGGGGCTCGTCCTCGTAGCGCCGCCTGCCGCGCATGTCTAGCCTCCGCCGCCTTGCCGCTCACGCTCCGCCGCGCGGGACGGGTCCGGCGTTTGGGACGCCAAGTGGGCCTGGTAACGCCGCCAGCCAGGACACCAGCCGGTGTGCCAGCGCCACAGGCGGCCCAGCATGGAATTTGGCTTGCGCTGGGCCTGGGCGCGCCATTTGCACTCCGCGCAGGGCATGGGCCTTCCTCCCTGGTTCCAGATGCCGTCAATTCCAGGTTAGGGCCTGGGCCGGCCAGGGGCAACCATTTATCCCGCCGCGAAAGGGGTGGCCTTTGGCGGTGATCTTCCTTAAAATCAAACCCCATCCATACCACACGGCAGAACATGCCATGCGCGAACGCCTCAAGCAGAAACCGTCGCCAGCCGCGGGCCTCGGCCGCCAAAACCGGTCGCCAAGCGCCTTTCCCTGGCCGGCCGGTTCGGCTCCCGCAATAGCCTTATCCCTTCAGCGCAGAAAGGACATCCCATGAGCGACGACCTCAAGCAGAAAACCGCCGCCACCGCCAAGCTGTATTTCGATGGTTATGGCGGCGAGCGCCCCTTTGACCTGTGGCGGGCCTTTGACCCCGGCCTGGCCAAGGACCTCTCCCTGTTCATAACCGGGCAGATGTACGCCCGCGAGAAGGTGCCCCACCCCACCCGCCAGCTCATCGCCGTGGCGGCGCTCACCGCCCTGGAGCGCGTCGACGAGCTGAGGCTGCACATCTGGGCCGCCCTGAACGTGGGCTGCCCCGCCGCCCAGGTGGCCGAGGCCATCTTCCAGGTGGGGGTCTACGCCGGCATGCCGGTGGTCAACCAGGGGCTCAAGGCCCTGAAGCAGGTGCTGGAGGAGCGCGGCCAGTGGCCGCCGGCCCAGGACTGAGGAGCGGGCGGCTCGGCGCTGGGGGCCTCGGCGCCGGGTCTTTGTGATAAAATGCCCTGACCGCCAACCCTTGCCCCCACGGAGGCCCTTGAGAGCCGTGCCCCTCGACGCGGATAAGCACCCCAGCCCCCTGTCCCGGCGCCAGGCCGGGCAGCACTTGGCCCTGGGCCTGTTGGCGGCGGTCCTGACCAGCCTGTTGCTCTCGCTGTTGTGGAGCCACCTGGGCCTGCCCGACCGCCCGATCATGGGCTCCATGGCCCAGGACGCCCGGCCCTGGGGCCTGGGGCGCTTCGTGGTGCTGGCCGGGCCGCTCATTGTCTTCGGCCCCAGCCTGGCCCTGATGGCCCTGTTGTGGCTGCTGCCCCCGGGCCTGGACGAGGGCCAGGCCCGCGCCCTGGTGCGCACCAGCCTGCGCCTGGACGCGCTGAGCTATCTGATGCTGCCGGTCTTCTTCGCGCTGCCCCTGGCCTGGCGCAACCTGGGCAGCGGCTTCACGGCCCTGGGGCTGTGCTGCCTGGGGCTATTGACCCTCAAGGGCGGCCTGCTCTTGCACCTGTGGTGGCGGGGCTTCGGCCAGGCCCAGGGAACCGGCGGCGGTTTGCGCGGGCATTTGGCCCTGTGGCTGGCCGTCTTCACCTTGCTGGCGGGGCTGGCCCTGTGGACCGATGAGGCCGTCTCCACGGCCAGCGACGAGGTGGGCTACCTGATCTTCGCCCACAGCCTGGCTCGTCACGGCACCCTGGACCCCGCCGCCACCCTGGCCGGCCAGGAGTTCTCGCGCTTCTACTGGGGGCGCTGGTCCCATGACCTGGGCTTCGGCCTGGACCAGGTGCGGGGGGTGCTCTTTCCCCTGCTGCTGGCCCCGCCCTATTTCCTGGGCGGCCGCCTGGGGGTCATGCTCTTCTATGCCGGTCTGATGGCCCTCTTGGCCGGGCAGCTCTGGGCCTGGCTCAAGGAAAGCGGCCTGAGCCCCGGGCCGGCGGCCCTGGCCGCGGGCCTGACCCTGGCCTCGGCGCCGGTGCTGCTCCTTAGCCAGCAG
>JAKAGJ010000618.1 GCA_021815655.1 Deltaproteobacteria bacterium
GCGGCCCTACCCCCGCTGGCGGCGGGCGCGGCGGGCCTGGGCCTGGGCCTGGCCGGCCTGCGCCTGCTCCTGACCTGGGAGACCCTGGCCCTCTTGGGCCTGCCGGCCCTGGCCCTGGCCCTGGCGCGCCGGCCATTGTGGGCCATCCTGCTGGGCCTGGCGGGGCTGTGGGGGCTGCTCTTGGCCACGCTCCTGGGGGTGGGGCTGCCGCCGGCCTGGTTCGGTCCGGCCCTGGTGCAAGAACGGCAATTCATCTATCTGTGCGCCCTGGCGGCCCCGGCCCAGGGTCTCTTGTACTGGGCGCTGTACCACCAGCGACCGGCCTGGTTCCGGCCCGGCCAGCACCCGGTGGCCGCCTCGCTCTTGTGGGTGGGCGCGCCCTGCCTGCTTTTCTACCTGGCCAACGGCTACTGCGTCTACGGCGGCGACACCACCTACAACGGCCTTTTGGCCGTGCGACTGCTGGGCGGCCACGGCCTGTATTATGACCAGGCCTGGGTGCAGGCCCATGGCGGCTGGGGCCTTACCGAGATGGGGCCGGGCTATCTGCCCACCTTCCCCATGGGGCCGGGCTTTTTCGGCCTGCCCACGGCCTTGGTGCAAAAACTCTTGGGCGGCGGGCCGGAGCATCTGCTGGCGGCCTGGAACCAGAAGGTGACGGCGGCCTGGGTGGCGGCCGGCGCGGCCATGGTGATGTTCCAACTGGTCTGGCGCCTGAGCGGACGGGCCTGGCTGACGGGGCTGTTGACCGCCGGATTCGCCCTGGGCTCCAGCCAGTTGGGCATCAGCGCCGCCAGCCTGTGGCAGCACGGGCCGGTGGTGCTGCTCATCACCCTGGGGCTGTACTGCCTGCTGCGGGGCTGGCAGGATGAAGATGCCGGCTGGCTGGCCCTGGCCGGCTTGCCCCTGGGCTTTCTGCCCCTGCTGCGCACCCAGGCCGTGATCTTCCACCTGGCCGGGCTGGCCATGGTGGCCTGGCGGCGGCCCCGGGCCTTGGCCGGCTTCCTGCTCCTTACCCTGCCCGGCCTGGCCGCCTTCCTGGCCATCAATCTAGGGCTATACGGGTCCATCTTCGGGGGCTACGCCTACCAGGCCCACGCCGCCAACTTCCCCACCTCGATATGGGATGGCCTGGCGGGCAGCCTGTTCTCGCCCAACCGCGGGCTGTTGGTCTTCTCGCCCTTCCTGCTCTTGGCCCTGGGGGCCTGGGTGCAAACCGCCCGCCGCCAGCCGGCCCTGGCCTGGCCATTGGGCCTGGCCCTGGCCGGCTTCCTGGCCATCCACGCCAAGTTCGACGGCTGGTACGCCGGCTGGTGCAACGGCGCGCGCTACACCAGCGAGCTGGTGCCGGTGCTGGTGGCGCTCCTGGCCTGGCACCATGGCCGCCAGGTTGCCCAGCCCCGGCGCTGGCTCCTGGCCGGGCTGGTGGGGCTGTCCATTCTGGTGAACCTGCCCCTGCACCTGTTTCCGGCCCAGACCTTCCAGTGGAACATCTTCCCCAATATCGACCAGGAGGTGCAGGCCCGGGTCTGGGACTGGCGGGACTGGCAACCCCTGCACTTCCGCCATTTCCTGGCCCTGGGGCAAGGGCGGGCCGTGCCCGCCTTTGCCCTGGTGCGCAACGAAAAGCTCATCCCCCGGCCGGACCCGGGACTGCGCTATCGCGTGGGCGTGCCCCTGGGCGAAAGCCCCCAGGAGGCCCTGCGGGTGACCAATCTGCCCCTGGCCCCTGGCCGCTATGCCTGGCGCCTGCGCGGGGCCTGGACCGTGGCCGGCCAGGCCCGGGCCCAGGTGGCGCTGGACGTGCGCAACCAGCGGGGCCGGCGGCAGGAACTGGCGGTGCCCACCGGGGGGGCCTGGGAATTGTCCTATGAGTTTACGGTGGAACGCCGCGGCTGGGTGGACCTGGCCCTGCACCTGGGCGGCCAGGGGCAACTGGAGCTTTTGACCGCCCAGATCAGCCGCCTGGAAGACTGAGTTCAAATTCACAAATTTCGTCCCAGGCGGGGCGTAATCTCTTGACTAAAGAATTACCTGGTTTCATACTATATATAGTGGCGTGGATGGCAAGGATGGCCAAATGTGGACCGCAGCGCCAACCTTCCCATTTTTGTACCTTTGATCGCGGGAGGCACGCGCCAGATGGGCAGCAGGGGACTCGCTTCCAACCACCCCGGTGAGGTCTTGCTGGACCAATTTCTCCTGCCCCACCAGGAGTCCATGGCCCAACTGGCCCGGGCCCTGGACGAACCCATCGGCCGCATCCAGGAACTTATCAGCGGCCGGGGACGCATCACCGAGGCCATGGCCATGAAACTGGCCCACCACTACGGCGTGGCGGCCAACTACTGGCTCAACCTGCAAGTGCGCTTCGACCACCGGGCCGCCAGCTTCTAGACCGATCCGAGGCCGGTCTCCGGCCGTCTCCGCGCCAAGGCGCCCCGCCCCCCCTCGGCTCAACCGCCAGGATACCACCTGGCGGAACAGCCTATTCCCCGATGATCTTGACCAGCACCCGCTTGTCGCGGCCGCCGTCGAACTCGCCGTAGAAAATCTGCTCCCACGGCCCCAGGTCCAGGC
>JAKAGJ010000619.1 GCA_021815655.1 Deltaproteobacteria bacterium
CCGGCCAAGAAGCTCGCCCCGGCCCAGGCCCAGGCCCTGCGTGATGGGCTCAGCCAGGAACTGGCCAAGAAGGTGCGCGCCGACCTGCGCTTGCAGGCGCTGCTCACGGCCCAGGCCGACAAGGCCATCGGCCCGGCCTGGCCGGCCATGGAACAGCTCCTGCGCCAGGTGGACACACCGCTGACCGCCCGCTACCTGAAGCAGCGCAACAGCTAGGGTCCGGCCCCGCCGGGCCGCCCCGGCGAGAGTATCCCCAGGCGGTCCGGGGGCGGCCTCGTCCCACATTCACCCACAACCCCCGGGCCGCCGCGCGGTCCGGGCGGGGACAGCCCGTGAAGATCATCCCGCCCAGCCACGAAATTCTCTTCATGCCCGCCGGCGAGGCCGTGCTGGCCAACCTGGAGCTGGCCGGCCGCACCTGCTACAAGTCCGAGGACCGCATCACCCCGGATTCGGCGGCGGCCTTCGTGCGCCGCATCATCGCCTCGGGCCACCACAGCGTGATCGAGCACGCCTCCGTCAGCGTGCGCTTCGTCTGCGACCGGGGGGTGAGCCACGAGCTGGTGCGCCACCGCCTGGCCGCCTTCAGCCAGGAGTCCACACGCTACGCCAACTATGCCCAGGACCGCTTCGGCGGCGAGATCACGGTGATCCGCCCCCTGTTCTGGCGGCCGGACAGCCCGGCCTACGCCCTGTGGCGCGCGGCCATGGCCCAGGCCGAGGCCTCCTACCTGGAGCTTTTGTCACAGGGGGCCCGGCCCCAGGAGGCGCGCAGCGTTCTGCCCAACAGCCTCAAGACCGAGATCGTCATGACCGCCAACCTGCGCGAGTGGCGCCACGTCTTCAACCTGCGCTGCTCCAAGGCGGCCCACCCCCAGATACGCGAGATCATGCTGCCCCTGCTGGTCCGCTTGCAAGGGGACCTGCCGGCGGTCTTCGAGGACCTTTTCCAGAAATATCGGGAAGACATCGACGAGATGGCCCGGCTGCGGGCCGCCTGGGACCAGGCTGGGGCCTAGCGGCTCGCCGCCCTAGCGGGGTTGGTTCAGGGAGGGCAGAAGCGGCCGCCCGTCCGGGTCCAGCGGTGGCTCGGAGGCCGGTGGTGGCGGCGGCTCCTGGGGCAGCACCGGCTTCAACTCGCCCTGGCCCACCGAAGGAGGGGCCAGGCTGACCACCGGCGGCGGCGGGGGCGTCTGGCCGTCGCGATGGGCGGCGATGGCCTGCTCCAGCCAGAGGCGGCGCACCCGGGCGGCCTGGCGCAGGTCGTCGGTGTAGGCCTTGCGCTCGGCGGCGAAAAAGGCGGCGTGGGCTTCGGTATAGCGGCCGTCAGCCAGAAGGTCCTGGGCGTAGCGGTAGAGCTGCTGGGCCTCGCCCATGCCCAGGTAGCGCTCCTCCAGGCCCCGGGTGCCGGCCGGGTCGGTGCCCTCGGCGCAGCCGAACAGGGACAGGCCCAGGAACAGGAGGCAGGCGATGCTGGCGGCGCGGGTGTGCATGCCCTTCCTATCGGCAGAAACGGCCGGCCACATTAACGCCCCCTAGCGGCGGATGCTCACCGCCGAGGCGGCGTCGCGCACCACGGGGTTGGCGGCGTCCACCTGCACGCGGGTGAGCGACCACAGCCACAGGCCCAGAAGCATCCCGGCCATGCCCAGGCCCAGCCAGAGCACGGCGTGGCGGGGCACCCGCCCGAACAGGAAGGCCCGGCCCAGCTTGCGGCACTTGCCCACGGAGGTGGGCGCGTCCAGGCTGGGCAGTTGGCACTGGGTCCCGTCTTTGCCGAAATATCTCATGGGGCCCCCTTGGGGCGCCGCTGGCGGCGATGGTTCCTGAGTGGCTGGATATTACTATATCCCAGGCCAATGACCCGGGCAAGCGACCAAATTGGATCCAAGGACCACGCCCGGCGGGGGTGTCGCGGGCCGCGCGAGGGGCTGGCCGGGGCTCAGCGGCGGGGGACCGCCAGGCGATGGTGCTCGATTTTCAGGCACTTGTCCTGCACCACCATCAGGCCGCCCTGGCTGGCGATGGCGCAGGCCTCGGCGCTCTTCACCCCCAGTTGCAGCCACAGGCCCTTGGCCCCGATCTCCACCGCCTCCCGGGCCAGCGGCGGGGTGTGCTCCGAGGCCCGGAACACGTCCACCAGGTCCACCGGAAAGGGGATGTCCTTCAGGCTGGCGAAACACCGCTGCCCCAGGATGCTCTCGGCCTTGGGATTGACCGGCACCACCTTGAAGCCGTGCTGCAACAGATAGGCGGCCACCTTGTGGCTGTCGCGGCCAGGGTCGGGCGACAGACCCACCACGGCCACGCAACGGGCCTCGTGGAGCAGGTCGCGGACCTTGTCAGGGTCGGGATTGACATGCGGCGGCTGGCTCATGGCGCGCTCCGGCTGGGGGTGGGTGCTGTCCCCAAGCTACCATGTCCTCGGGCCGGTCCGCAAACTCCGCGGCCGTCCCCGCCCGCCCGGCCCGGCCCAGAGGCGCTCCAGGAGGGTAAGGCGCATGGCCAGCAGGCGGGCCTGGCGGGGCCCCAGGCCACCCAGGAGCCAGGCCGGGGGGCCGGCCGCCCCCGTCGCCAGCA
>JAKAGJ010000620.1 GCA_021815655.1 Deltaproteobacteria bacterium
CTCATGCTCACCAGCACGGCAATGAGGAAGGCCACGGGCATGGCCACGATGTTGGGGTCCAGGAACTGCATGTTGAACCAGAAGCTGCCCGGGGCATGTCCGGCCAGCAGGGTGTCCACCCCGAACAGGGCGTGGCAGATGCCCAGGGGCTTGGAAACCGGAGTGTGCAGGAACATCAGCAGGAAGAAGGAGACCGCGAAGCCTCCCAGCATGGAGGCGATGGCCCCGGCCCTGGTCATGGCCTTCCAGGTGAGCCCCAGGATGAACATGGGCAGGAAGGTGGCCGAGCACAGGCCGAAGAAGAAGGCCGTGGCCTTGGCGATGATGGACTCGGGCAGGATGAAGGCGCAGCCCATGGCCAACAACACCGCCACCAGGGCGGCCATGCGGTTGACTGTCAGCACGTTGCTCACCCGGGCGCCCAGGCCTTTTTCGTAGAGATCGCGCCCCAGGCTGGTGCCGGCGGCGTGGAATTGGCCCGACAGCGTGCTCATGGCCGCCGCGAACATGGCCAGCAGGAAGAAGGTGGCGAACCAGTCGGGGAAGTAGTTGGTGATGTAGGCGGGGATGATCTTGTCGATGTTCTTGTCGCCACCGATGAAGGCCACCTGGCCCAAGACCTTGCCGGCCTGATTGGGGATCTTGAAGAAGACCACGTTGGACAAAGCGCCCACCACGAAGGCCACGCCGGTCATGAACAGCAGGAAGGGGCCGCCGTACATCACGCCGCGGTTCAACTCGCGGTCGCTTTTCACGGTCATGAAGCGCACCGCCAACTGGGGCTGGGCCAGCACGCCGATGCCCACGCCGTAGACGATGGTGGTGTAGACGATGAGCCAGGTGGGGGTGCCGAAGGTCAGGCCCTGGGTCCAGCCGTTCCAGCCCTTGAGCATGGGGTGCCCCTTGATTGCGGCGGTGGCCGCGGGGTTCAGGGCCAGGTCGGTGAGCGCCTGGTGGGCGGCGGTGAAACCGCCCAGCACGTGGTAGGTCCAGTAGACAAAGATGCCCATGATGACGAACATCAGGCAGGCCTGGAAGGCGTCGGTGTACATAACCGCCTTCATGCCGCCGGTGATGACGTACAGGGCGGTGATGGCGGTGAAGATGAACACCGCCAGGCTGTAGTTGATGCCCAGGTTGACTTCCAGGAGCCGGGCCACGCCGATCAGGACCGCCGCGGCGTACACCGGCATGAACAGGAAGATCACCGCCCCGGAGAAGCCCTGGATGAAGCGCGACTGGTAGCGCCGGCCCAAAAGCTCGGGGAAGGTGTGGGCGTCCAGGGCGCTGCCCATGCGCCGGGTGCGTTTGCCGCAGAAGACAAAAGCCAGGAAGATGCCGAAGAAGATGTTGAAAAAGGTGAGCCACAGGAGGGGGAAGCCCCACATGGCCGCCGCCCCGCCGAAGCCGATGATGGCCGAGGTGGAGATGAAGGTGGAGCCGTAGCTCATGGACATGATGAAAGGGTGCACCTGACGGCCGGCCAGCATGTAGTCGCTGGCCACCTTGGTTTCCTTGTAGCCCTTCCAGCCTAGGTAAATGATGATGGCGAAATAGATTACCGCCCAAATCAGTTTTTCGGTCATGGCGCCCTCCAGAAGAGTTGGCTCAGGCCAAGCCAGCCTGAGGCCGCAGGCCTACAGTTTAGCGTTGGCCTCTTTTTCCTCGGCCCGCAGTTCTTCGGTGAGGGGGCCAGAGTCATTGTATTTCACGATGCCGTAGACAAGACACAAGACGGCGGCGCCTATGCTCAGCAGATAAGCCAGGGCCAATTCCGTGCTGGCGATACCCAACATCTCCTACCCTCTCCTTTCAGTCGGCCAGACGCCAACCCCAACTGGTTGCAAAAGTCCTCCTACTACGCGCAAAAGCTCTCCTCCATTCCGGTGATCGTGGAAACCTCCAGATGACTACAAGCGCGCGCCGGGGGAGTCGGCTAAGGACATACCGCCGGGTAGCGCCGTTTCGCCAGACCAGCTCGGGCAAGGAGAGCCAGCCGAGATGCCCATCAAACGCCCTGGGGGCGGTCAGAGGCCCGGGTGGGGGCCAATGCATACCAATGGCGAAATCGTTGGCCTCGCTAGGTTTGTCACGACGAACGCAGGGCAGCGGGAGATGAGAAAAAATGCACTATCAACGGTTAGGTAGGCGTTCATGGCTGGATCATATGCTAGCTGCTTTGTAGCTGTCAATCGTGTAAATTGCACATTTTTGTCGGAGGGTCCGGCGGGAGCGCCCGTGTGCCGATTGGTCGCGCATGTGCACATTTTGAGGTGTTGGGAAAGGCGGACGGCGTTCAGCCGCCCTCCACCGGCGGGAAAACCACCAGCACGTCGCCATCCTGGGGCACATGGTCCAGCGAGGCCTGCCGGCCGTTGAGCAGGAGCACCTTGGCTGGTTGCGGGGGGATGTCCCAGGCGGCCAGCAGGG
The DNA here is from genome assembly GCA_021815655.1 of Deltaproteobacteria bacterium. GTDB lineage: Bacteria > Desulfobacterota > Desulfarculia > Desulfarculales > Desulfarculaceae > JACRDC01. The sequence continues at coordinate 2,431 of JAKAGJ010000620.1, forward strand.
CGGCCAGGGTGGTGCCCGGCGCCACTTCCTGCCAAAAATGCCCCTGCCCGCCGGGGGCGTGGGAACCGAGGTTGAACAACAGCCGCACTTCCAGGCGCATGACCGCTCTCAGGAGGCGGCCAGGCCCAGCTGTTGGAGCTTGGCCGGGG